>DIEP01000083.1:10232-10450 GCA_002418685.1 Ignavibacteria bacterium UBA5771 | reverse complement strand
GATTTAGGAACTGCCAATACGCTAATTTGGATGCCAGGCAAAGGTGTTATTCTTGATGAACCCTCGGTTGTTGCTTATGACAAGACTACTAAGCAAATAAAAGCTATCGGCAAAGAAGCAGAACGCATGATCGGCAAAACTCACCGAGATATAAATGTTATAAGACCATTAAGGGACGGTGTAATCGCTGATTTTGAAATTGCAGAAGGTATGCTTCG
>DIEP01000083.1:8044-10161 GCA_002418685.1 Ignavibacteria bacterium UBA5771 | reverse complement strand
ATTTCCGAGGTTGAAAAACGCGCTGTTAGGGATAGTGCTGAGCATGCAGGCGCAAAAGAAGTCTATTTAGTTGCTGAACCTATGGCAGCTGCAATTGGTATTGGCCTCGATGTTCATCAATCTATCGGAAATATGATTGTGGATATTGGTGGTGGCACATCTGAAATTGCGGTCATTTCTCTCGCGGGAATTGTCTCAGATGTATCTTTGCGTGTTGCAGGTAATGTTATGAATAATCAAATTATTCATTATTTTCGCCGAGCACATAATTTATTGATAGGGGAGCGGACTGCTGAAGGAGTAAAAATATCCGGTGGCTCAGCTGCACCTTTAAAAGAGGAATTGCAAATTGAAGTTCGTGGTAGAGATTTAGTCACCGGGGTTCCTAAACTTATTGATGTAACTACTGTTGAGATTCGTGAAGCTCTTTCAGATTCTGTCACTGAAATTGTGAATGGTATACTGAGATTATTAGAGCAAACCCCTCCCGAACTTGCTGCTGATATTCTTGAAAGAGGAATATTTTTAAGTGGTGGTGGAGCATTATTGAAAGAATTAGATAAAAGAATTGCCAAAGATACAGGATTAGTTGTTTCTATTTCTGAAGAACCATTGAAAGCAGTTGCCTTGGGAACGGGTAAAGTACTTGAAAATTTAAATTATTATTCACCTGTCCTAATTAAAAATACAAGATATTAAATTGATTAATATTATTGAATATACTTTTTTTCTATTATTATTGATTGCTCCAATTAAGAAAAGTGCTTCCGTATCTAATGAAATTATAGTTGATTCAAATCTTTCATTTTCTCAAGCAATTTCTGGGACAAAGGCTCCGAAAGATGTAACGGATAGATTGATTTTGCTTGATGTAGAATATTATTCATTTGACGAGAAACTTCATCGTGGTCAATTAGTAATTCATAAAGATTTGAAACAAGATATTGAAGAAATTTTCAAGTTTATCAAATCAACAAAGTTTCCCATTGCAAAAGTGATTCCAATTGTTCATTATAATTGGTCTGATAATGCCTCGATGCTTGATAATAATACGTCTTCTTTCAATTATAGAAAAGTTGCGGGAAAATCCAAACTTTCAAATCATAGTTTTGGCACAGCAATTGATATAAATCCTTTTATTAATCCAGCAGTTTATTCTGATGGAAAAATTTCTCCGAAGGGAGCTAAATATAATCCTGAAGTGAAAGGTGCAATTTCTTCAGAAACACCTCTGACATTGGAATTCCAAAAAAGAGGTTGGACTTGGGGAGGTACCTGGAACTCCTTAAAGGATTAGCAGCACTTTGAGAAAACTGTGCCAAGATTAAAATATTAGTATGAAAAAGACACAAAAAGATATTCAAGCAGAGATTATTGAACAATTAAAAGAAGAAAATGAAAAGCTCAGAAAAGAGATTCATGAGTATTCTGAAATTCAAGAACAAAATCAAGGACAGTCTGCCGAATTAGAAATTCAAAACGAAGAATTAATATCGACACGCTACGAACTTGAACTCCAGAACGAAGAACTCAAAAGAAGCCAAAGCGAAATAGAGCAGCTTCTTAATAAATTTAATATGTTGTTCAATTTTGCTCCTGTTGGGTTTCTGCTTATATCTGAAAATTACATAATTATTGATTCAAATAAAATTGCTGCTGAGTTCTTAAATATTCCTCAAAGAGAATTGATTGGTAAAGAAATAAGTGAAGTTCTTCATAGCTCTTTTAAAACTTTTCTTGATATCTCTATAAGAAAAAGCCAAATATCAGTGCCAACAAATATTGTAATCAATAATAATGAAGAATCACGACATTTGCGAATTGATTTCCGAATACTTGAAAATATAATCGGAACTGAAAAATTTATTCTCATTTCTCTCACAGATATTACAATGTTGCAAGTAATTCATCAACAGCTTGAAGAAAGTGAAGAGAAATTCAGAAGTATTTTCGAACAAACCCCAGTTGGCATTTATCGAACGACTCCCGAGGGTAATTTTCTGCTCGCTAATCCAAAACTTATTTCAATGCTTGGTTACTCTTCCTTTGAAGACCTCCATTCAATTAATTTGGAAGTAGAGGGTTATCCACTACAAGAACCACGATCGATTTTTAAA
>DIEP01000083.1:0-8003 GCA_002418685.1 Ignavibacteria bacterium UBA5771 | reverse complement strand
GTTCGTGAATCATCAAAAATTGTTCGTGATGGAAAGGGGAAGATCAAATACTATGAAGGCGTAATTGAGGATATTACTGAAGAGGAGAAATTAAAAGAAACATTAAATGCGATAATTAGATCCTTACCAGATTTATTAATTATTTTTGATGAAGAAGGCTATTATCTCGATATTTATACTAGCAACGATTCTTTGTTATATGCTCCTCGCGAAGAACTATTAGGAAAGCAAATTAATGAAATATTTTCCAAAGAATTAAGCAGCTTTTTTCAAAAAACTATCCATTCAGCTATTCAAGGTTCTAAACCAATAATTATTAATTATGAATTAGATGTATTGGGTGGAAAGAAATTTTTCGAAGCGATTGTTACTCCCATCAAAATTGATGCAATATCAGATAAACAGAAAGTGATTTTCCTGGCTCGCGATATAACTGAAAGGAAGAAAATTGAAATTGAATTAGTAAATGCAAATTACGAAAAAGATCTATTTTTTAGTATTATTGGATACGATCTTCGGGATCCTATTACATCCCTTGTCACCTATGCAGATATTTTTATTAATTATTTCGATAAATTAGATAAAGAGCAAATTAAAAATTATACGATGAAGGTTAGCGAGGAAATTTATACTTTGAAAAATCTAATCGAAAATCTATTGGATTGGTCTAAGTCCCAATCGGGCAAATTGGAATATTTACCGGAAGTAACAGATCTATACAACCTAGTAGAAAATGTGATTCTTATATATAATAATATATTAAAAAGCAAAAACTTAGCTATTATTTCCTCGGTTCAGCCACAAACTTACTGCAATATCGATAGATTTATGATTTCATCAGTTCTGAGAAATTTGATTTCAAATGCTATAAAATTCTCCCATCCAAATAGCTCAATTGAAATATTTACAGAAAATATTGATCATTACGTTAAAATTTATGTGAAAGATTATGGAATTGGAATACCGGCTGAAAAATTGGAAACACTTTTTGATGAAGATAGTAATGCCTTTATGAATTCCTTGAAAATTCGTAAGCAAGGGCTCGGATTGAATATTTCAAAAAATTTTATCCAAAAGCATAATTGCATTATTGGGGTTCAAAGTGAAGTTGGCAAAGGTTCAACCTTCTTCTTTACAGTTCCCAAAGTAGATACAAGCAAATTGTCAAACTAGTCTGTTTGTTTTCTTATTTTTTCTTAATTTGATATTATTTAATTATAAAAAAATTTATTTCTTATATCCTTTGAGGTTTTATGAAGTCTTATTTCGAGCCTTTTAAAATTAAGGCAATTGAAGAAATTCCTATTACTACTCGTTCCGAAAGAGAAAAGTATATTAAGGAAGCTAATTATAATCCATTTTCATTAAAAAGTGATTATATAACAATTGATTTATTAACCGATAGTGGAACCTCAGCAATGAGTTCCAAGCAATGGGCAGCTATTATGGACGGTGATGAATCTTACGCAGGTTCTCGAAATTGGTTCGAATTTGAAGCAGAAGTCCGAAAAATCACAGGTTTCAAACACATAATTCCTGCACATCAAGGTCGAGCAGCGGAAAGAATTTTATTTTCCGTGATGTCAGGACCTGGCAAAATTGTCCCTAATAATACTCACTTTGATACTACGCGCGGAAATCTCGAATTTACACATGCAACAGCAGTGGATTTGCCCGTTCCCGAAAGCGAAGATCCCTCCTTTATTGCGCCTTTCAAGGGAAATATGGATATTAATGCCCTTGAAAAACTTATTATTGAAAAAGGTCATCAGAACATCCCCCTTTGCATTATCACAATCACAAATAATAGCGGTGGCGGTCAACCGGTTTCAATGGAAAATATTCGTCAGACCAAAGAACTACTGAAAAAATATAATATTCCTTTATATTTGGATTGTTGCCGATTTGCAGAAAACGCTTACTTCATTAAAACACGCGAAAAGGGATATGAAAACAAATCTATACTTGAAATTGCTCAAGAAATGTTTTCTTATGCCGATGGTGCTACAATGAGCGCAAAAAAAGATGGTCTTTCCAATATTGGTGGATTTGTTGCTACTAATGATGATAAAATTGCAGAAGGTTTGAAAACAAATCTAATAGTTACGGAAGGATTCATTACTTATGGCGGACTTGCACGACGCGATTTAGCTGCACTTGCGCAAGGTTTCCGCGAGGTTGTCAATGAAAATTATTTAGCATATAGAATTGACCAAGTCAATTTTCTTGGTGAATTGCTCAAAAATGCAGGTGTTCCAATTCTTGAACCGGTTGGTGGTCATGGTGTGTATCTTGATGCGAAACGTTTTGCACCAAATATTAAACAAGAATACTTCCCGGGCCAGAGCATTGCTTGCCAAATTTATGTAGAGGGTGGAATTCGTTGTTGCGAAATTGGTTCAGTTATGTTTGGCACCTATGATGATAATGGGAATTTCATTGCACCGACTTTGGAATTAGTCCGATTGGCAATTCCCCGTCGTGTTTATACGAATGATCATTTGCGATACGTTGCTGAATCAGTGATCAATGTTTATAATAATAGAGAAAAATTACGGGGAATGAAAATCACTTGGCAACCCGAATTTCTCAGGCATTTCACAGCGAAATTTGATTATATTTAGATACTTTGGTAAAATACACTGTATTATTAAATTGATTTTGTTTCAAAAGAGAAATATGCAAAAATATTGATTGGTAGAGGCACGTTGCAATATTCTCTGACAGTTCAATGAGATTGCTTCGTCACTTAAATTCTCGCAATGAGCATATTTTCGTATGCGTTATTGAGAACTTAAATTCAAGTGAAGCAATCTCATTAATCAAATAAATCACTTTGCAAGAATGCTTGCGAGCAGTAACAGGTTGTAATGCAAAGTAATTACCGCTATAATACTTTTGATAATCCTCCTAATCAAATTGAAAATATCTGTAAATAATAATACACACTCTGTAATAATATTGACAATTATTTTGTAATTTTGTAATAGTAACTATAAACTGAATATGAATTGACTTATTTTTGGAGGCTTAGTGAAAAATTCAATGATGATTCCGTACTAAATTTAGCAAAATCTCTTAATGTACCCAAACGCCTTGCAAGTGTTCTTTTTGCACGTGGAATTGGCGATTTCAAAGTAGCAGATAAGTTCCTTAATCCATCTTTAAAGGATTTATACGATCCGTATTTATTCGAGCAGATGGAGAAAGCTGTTGAACGAATTATTAAGGCGCGTGACAATAAGGAAATAATTTGGATACACGGAGACTATGATGCAGACGGGACATCAAGCGTGGCAATGCTCACGGATTTTCTCCGTAACTTAAATTGCAATGTTTATTTTTATATTCCTGACAGATTTACCGAAGGCTTTGGTTTATCAGAGCTATCCATAACAAAGGCAAAAGCTGCTGGTGCAAGCGTTGTTATATCTGTTGATGTTGGGATTACTGCTTTTAATCAAGCGGAATTATGTAAATCTCTTGATATTGATTTAATAATTTGCGATCATCATGAAATCAATGACCGCATACCTGATGCTTATGCAATTCTTGATCCCTACCTACCGGGATGCCAATACCCTTTTAAAAATCTTTCTGCAAGCGGTGTGACTTTCAAGTTAATTCAAGGAATTGCCAAAAAATTAGAACTTGATGATAATTTCTATTCCTACCTCGAATTGGTTGCCATTGCTTCAATTTCTGATATGGTCCCGCTGATAGATGAAAATAGGATACTTGTCCATTTTGGTGTAAAGCAACTGAATGAAAATCCAAGACCTGGAATTCGGGGTTTGCTTTATTGCACAGGTTTAGAAAGAGGGGAAATTTATTCCACAAATATAGTTTATGCGATGGCTCCCCTTATTAATGCTGCGGGAAGATTGGGCGATGCTAATCGTTCAGTGGAAATGTTAATTCAAAAAGATGTGAATATTGCATTTCGTATAGCTCAGGAATTGGAAGAAGAAAATCGCAAAAGACGATTGCTCGATCAGCAGGTTCTTGATGAAGCATTACCTCTTGCAGAAGAATATTTACGATATAATCGGCATCGCTCGCTTGTAATTCACAACAGTTCTTGGCACGAAGGAGTGATTGGTATTGTTGCTTCCAAATTAGTTGATAGGTTCAAAGTTCCAACTATTCTTCTTACGACTTATGGTAATATTGCAAAGGGTTCTGCCCGAAGCATTAATAACTTCGATATTTATTCTGCATTAAAGAGTTGTGATGACCTTCTGATCGAATATGGAGGCCATAGACATGCCGCTGGACTGACTTTGCGAGTTGAGAATATCCCCCAATTCAAGGAAAGGATTGATAAAATCGCTAAAGAAAAAATCACAGACGATATGCTCCATCACGAAATTATTGTCGATTCTGAAATATCATTTAACGAACTTTCCCCAATGTTGATAAATTCTCTTAATCGCCTTGCCCCATTTGGTTATGGCAATGATAGACCGACTTTTTTAACTCGCAATGTTCGCTCTATCAATGGTGTAAAATATATTGGAAATAATTCTTTTAAATTTCGAGCGATTCAAAACAATTTTGTAATCGATGCAATTGCGCCGATGATGGCGAGCAAATCTTCATTTATCTCTAATTCAAAGCACTTTTCTATTGTTTATACTATCGATTCTATTGGGCAGGGAAGTATTAAATTTCCCCAACTTAATATTAGGGATATTTCATCAGATTGAAATATAATACATAAATGATGGAAGTCTCTACGAATACAAATTCCATTTGAACTTGCACTTTCTCGGTCATTGCCCGCAAGCATTTTTGCGAAGCAATCTCATTCTACATTTACACAGACGGGGGCGTCTGAGATACCAATTGAATATTTCTTGTCTTTATTAATAAAATATTTTCCATTAATAATAAAATATTTCTATAAGTTAGCAATTTGCTTTTAATAGTTAATAAATTGACTTATTTTATTAACAAACATCTTCCATTTATTTTTAAATTTTCTAGAATTATATTGCTTATAATATATTTTCGTCATCGCAATGAAAATGACATACTTCAACTATGGCAAATAATTTATCTACTAATTTTATCAACCAAGTCCTTGAGATTACTCAAAATGCCGAATTAACTAATAATGAAAAATTTCTTGATATTATTCTGCTATTTGAATATTTGATGAATTCAAAAGCAGAGGAAAGTAATCAAATTTTCTCTTCTTATTTTTCAAAATGGATTTATGTTTTCGATTTGTATAAAATTGAGAATACGTATTTGAATCTTCTTCTCCATTTCAGAAAGAGGAAGAAAGCAATTGCAAATAAATCCAAAAATTTAAGCTCGACCGATTTTCAGCAATTTCTTAAAAGCGTTTTAATCTCAGCTGCTCGGATAACTAATCAACAAATCCCAAGCGAGCTTGAAGAATATATCAAAGATGTCCAAATTGTCAATCCTAAACCTGATAATGAACAAAATATCTCGCAACTTCGAGGCGTTCTTTTAAAAAAAGTTCAAAATAATAATGGCTTTCTTCTCAATTGCATAAATGAACAAATTGGTCAATTCAACGTTAAATGCGGGGTCGATTTTCAAAAGACTATTAATTATCTTTGGAGAAACGCGACGGTTGGTTTTGTGAATCTCAATCTAATCGACAGCCAAAAAAATTTATACGAATTAAGTGATCAAGGTATGATTATCATCGAACCCGATTATATGTTTGATGTGACAGATATTGCCGAATGCTATAATTATTATGGATTTGATTTACTGACATATTTTTCTAAAATAATAATGCCACAGGAAAGCAATCGTTATCTCATTAAAGGTATGATTGTCAATTCGCTTTTCGACGAACTGATTATTAATCCAAATATCGATTTCCATACTGCCTTTGCGAAGTCCATTCACCAAAAGCCCCTGAAAATATTGGAATATCTCGATGAGCAATTCTTCGAAAATCTAATTTTCGAGATGGAATTGCATTATGAAAATCTGAAACATTCTATTGCAGACCTGCCGAAAGGAATTTATTCGATTGAACCAACATTTGTTTCTCCGAAATTTGGCTTGCAAGGAAGGTTGGATTTGTTCATCGAGCAAATGAACGACAATCGCAAAGATGTAATCGAGCTAAAATCGGGTGGCTTTCCCAAGAGTCCTCTGCAAATTCAGGATGGTGACGGCAAATCATTTATATTAAATGTTTGGCAAAATCATTATGCTCAAGCGAATTGCTATAATTTACTGCTTGATTCTGTCTATGGAATTCGCAACGGATCAAGTGCAATTTTATATTCGTCTGATTTTGCTGCCCATCCCCGTAATGTGCCTAATCTTCAATCATTCAAGAAGGAAATAGTTGATTTTCGCAATAATCTTTTTGCATTTCATCGGAAAATTATCAATGGAGATATTAGCATTTTCGATGTTTTTAGCAGCTACGATTTAAAGAATCAATTTCAACGGGATGGAATGAAAGAAATTTTAGAAGCTTATGATTCGCTTGATGAGATTGAAAAAGAATATGTAGATAGATATTTCCGATTTATTTTTAAAGAAGAGCTTATTTCAAAGATTGGAAATAATTCTCGGAGAGATGGCTATGCTTCATTTTGGCGTGAATCTATGGAATATAAGAAAGATAATTTCTCGATAATTACACAATTGGATTTGGACATTGATAAATCTAATTTCGATGAGCAGCATTTAATTTTCCATAAAGCAGATTGCGAAGAATTATCCTTCCTGCGAATTGGAGATCCAATCTTTCTTTATCCTGAAAATATTGGCAATCCGACGGAGCATTATATTCTCAAGGGCTATTTGCGAAATATCAATAATGAGAGCATCGAAATCAGTTTAATGAATAAAGCACTTAATTCACAGTATTTATTAAATAACACAAATTGGATTATTGAAATTGACAATTCCGATTCTTTAACTAAAAAACAATTTGCTAATATTTCAGAATTCATACTTGCTTCGAGTCAGCGCCGCAATTTGCTTCTCGGTCGTATTGAACCAACGATTGAAGAGAATATTAATATAAATTTAAATATTAATGATAATTATATTAAAAGCATAATTGCAAAATCAATTTCCTCAAAAGATTATTTCCTCATTCAAGGACCGCCCGGCACAGGCAAAACCTCAATAATTATCAAACATCTTGCTCAATATTATTGGGAGCACACAAATTTAAATATCCTATTTCTTGCTTATACAAATCGCGCCGTCGATGAAATTTGTGCCGTTCTTTCTAATGAAGAAAATCATATTCCATTTATCAAAATTGCATCCAAAGAAGCTGTGAATTATCGTGAATATACATTGGCACAGCTTAGTTCAAAATATACTTTGCAAGCACTCAAGCAGAACGTTCAAAGCAATCGGTTCTACGTTTCCACGATTAGCTCCTTGCAAACAAACCCCGAAATATTTAGCTTGAAGAAGTTCGATTTGGTAATAATTGATGAAGCAAGCCAAGTTTTGGAACCTCAAATAATTGGTATTCTGACAAAGATGCCAAAATTTATAATGATTGGCGATGAAAAGCAATTGCCTGCTGTAATTCAGCAGGAGCAGGAAGAAATTAATGATGAGAATTTCAAATTATCCGAAATTGGAATTAGCAAAATTGGCACATCAATTTTTTCTCGGCTGTTGCAGAATGCAAAACAGAAAGGGTGGGACAATTGCTATATGATGTTGAAAAAACAAGCAAGGATGCATAAAGATATTCAAGACCTTGCTAATCATCTTTTTTATAAGAATTCGCTGGAAATTCGAGAAGAATTTGATTGGCAAACCGAACGAGAATCCCAATATTACAAAACTGCTAATTCGGATTTTTTGAGAAATATTTTTTCTTCAAGGATTGCTTTTATCAATTCATCAAAAGAATTTAATTCAAAAAGAAACATTTCAGAAGCAAAGTTTATCAAGTATTTTATCCAAAGTATTTTTCAAGAAGAAACAGCGATATTAAATGCGAAATCGCTTGGAATTATTTCTCC
>DIEP01000024.1 GCA_002418685.1 Ignavibacteria bacterium UBA5771 | reverse complement strand
CACTAATTCGTTATCTTTATAAAAATAAACCGTTGAATTTGAAAACAAATATCAAAGATATAAATGATTTGGAACTGGAGGAATTCCTTGCAAATGAAGGAGAGCCTTCTTATCGCTTAAACCAAATACTTGCAGCATTATACAGAAATAAAATATCTAATTTTGCTGATGTTTCGACTATTCCCAAGAAATTGAAGGAGAAGTTAAATGATAATTTCTCCGTTCAATCTCTTGAAATAAAAAATGTTCATCACTCAAATGATGGTTCAATCAAATTTCTATTTTTGCTGCAAGATGGCAATTTAATTGAGGCAGTTTATATGCCTTGGTATGACGAAGACGGGGTGGAAATGATCCGCCAAACGCTTTGCATTTCTTCGCAGGTGGGTTGCGGAATCAATTGCTCTTTTTGTGCAACAGGCAAGATTGGGCTGAAGCGAAACTTGAAATCCTCAGAAATTATCGACCAAATCTTTTTAGTTGAAAAGTATCTGAATATCAAAATCACAAATATCGTTTTTATGGGTATGGGTGAACCATTGCAAAATTTCAGAGAGCTAACTAAATCGCTCAATATATTGACTAATCCCGATTATGAATTGTTATCTCGTCGCCATATCACAGTTTCAACATCAGGGATTGTGCCGCGAATTAATGATCTTGCACATATCGAGAGACCCACAAAACTTGCAATTTCATTACACGCAGCAACTAATGGCAAGCGTTCGCAAATTATACCAATCAATGATAAATATCCAATTTCGGAATTGATGGATTCAGTGGAATATTATTACCGGAAGACAAATATGCCAATCACTTACGAATATATTGTCTTCGATCATTTTAATAATACTGATGATGATGCAAAAACTCTCGCTCGTATAGCGCGCAGGGTTCCATCGCGAATCAATTTGATACCATTTAACGATATTTCTTTTGCTTTGCCCGATAATTTTACTCAACATTTGGTGCCTGCAAGCAAATCAGAGATTGAGAAGTTTGCTCAAAAAATCCGAAATGAAAAAGTGCCTGTAATAATTCGAGATACATTTGGCAGCGATATTGAAGCAGCATGTGGACAACTTGCTCTTGCTGAAAATCAAAATAAATTAAAACAAGTTAAAATTAATTAAGAAATGGCAAATTTAACAGCTAATCTATTTTCCAAAAAGAATTCGACAAATATAATTCGTGGACTTAATCCACAAGAAGATTTGGAAATTTTATTAAACGAGTGCAAAGCTAATATTAAAAAGTTTGACCAAAGAAAAATCAGGCGAGCATTCGAAATAATGTATGATTTGCACAAAGATAGCATTGGCATTAATGGCAAACCCGCATATACACACCCTCTTTTTGTTGCATTGATTGTAGCAAAAGAATTACCGCTCGATGAAGAATCGGTGATTGCTGCATTATTGCATGATATTTGGATCAAGGATGATAAGTATGACGCTGATTTTATTAATCTTGAATTTGGGCAAGCAGTCAGCGAAATGTTGGAGGGGTTGCATAAAATTCGCGATTTAGATTTAGAAATGCTGGATGAACCAAGCCAAATTGAGAATTATCGGAAATTTTTAATAGCATTAGCAAGTGATTTTCGCATTATACTTATTAAGCTTGCAGATGTGCTTGAAAATATGCGTAATGTGTCCTTTTTGCCAAGTCGCGACCAAGAACGACTTGCGCGAGAAACAATGGAGATTTATACTCCATTTGCAAATCGATTGGGTATAAGGAATCTTAAATGGGAATTAGATGATCTATCATTTGCTGTTCTGCATCCAAAAGAATACAAAGAAATTTACGATTATTTGCAAGCAAGTTATGAAGAGCGAGAAAAATATATCGAAAGATTTATCCAACCATTACAGGAAAAATTAGCAAAAGACGAATTTCTGAGGCGTAATCGAATAAATTTTGAAATAACAGGAAGGGCAAAGCACCTTTTCTCAATTTATAATAAAATGCTTTTGCGACAAAAATCAATTGATGAGCTTTTTGATTTATTTGCAATACGCATAGTGCTGGACACTGATGATCCCAATATGTGCTTTTATGTTTATGGTCTTACGTCAAGCATTTATCCGCCTGTGCCCGAAACATTTAAGGATTATATATCAACTCCAAAAAAGAATGGTTATCAATCCATCCATTCAGCAGTATTCGGATTAGATAATCGAATAGTGGAAATACAGATTCGCACTGCTAAGATGCATGAATATTCTGAGCGTGGAGTTGCAGCACATTTCCGCTATAAACCATCGGGCGAAAAGAGTTCGATACTTGAAGCTGACCAAATTCAACGATGGCTATCAATTGTTAGAGAAATATTTGAAAATCCAGAAAATGAGGATTCGCAAATATTACTTGATGAAGTGCGGGCAAATCTATTCGCAGATGAAATTTACGTTTATACTCCGACAAATGATTTCATCACATTGCCTGTAAATTCCACTCCACTTGATTTTGCTTATACTATCCATACAGAATTAGGGAATCATTTTGTCGCAGCAAAAGTCAATGGTAGGATTTCCGAAATTGATTATCACTTGAAAAATGGAGATAAAATAGAAATTATCTCATCAAATAATATTAAACCAACTGAAGAATGGCTCAATTATGTTGTCACAAGCCGTGCAAGAAATGAAATCAACAAATTTCTGAAAGAAGAAAAGAAACAGAAGAAGCAATTAGGGATGCTCAAATGGAAAGAAATCCTTCACAAATACAAAAAATCCATTGATAATAACCAGTTAGAGAATTTTTTGAAAAGCAATTTCACTTTGCAAGAATACACAACTACTTCGGATTTATTTATTGCAATTGCAGAAGATAAGATCGACCTCGATGCATTTATTAATTATATCGCTGAATTATTACCTGAAACTGCAAAAGACCATAAAAGTAATAGCCAAATTCAATCTAATAATCAAATTGCTGACAAATTACATAATCCAAGTTCGCAACAAATTCTTGAAAATGATGAACCCGAGACCATCATGCCAATTCTTCCTTCCATATTTATTGAATCAAAAGTAGATAACATTGAATTTGTTGCCAAAGATGACATACAAATTATTAAGGATATTGAAACAGCGATTATGAAATATACAAATATACTAATCACAAGTTTTGATTATCATCTTGATAAAGAAAAATTATATTGCAAGATTGTGATTGAATCTGAAGATGAAGAAGCATTAAAATCAGTTGAAAATGAAATCAAATCAATTAAGCAAATAATCAAAATATATTCATAATTATTTTTACTCTCCATAATTGCAATATATTTCTCGCATATTGACTTTGCCATATATTTTGTTGATGTTATCTTCTTTGATCTTTTTTCCTGCAATAATTAGCTCTTCGGGATTGATTCCAACATTACATGAATGGTATGCTTCGAGAAATGCTGCCAATCTGTCTGCTGAGCGAATCAGTTGTCCGTCATAAGGAGAAAACTCGTCAGTGTTATAATTGGAATTTAATTCTTCTGTTGTAGGAATAAATACTGTTTCGTGTTGATTATTTATTATCTTATTTTCAAATTCTTTTTCCACGAAATACTTAACCTCGCCAACCCATGCAGGTTCGAGCAAGGGATAAATTTCATTTTCAGTAAGATCAGATTCGATCGATTTAATCAAATTATCAAGTTCAATGGATGAAGTTTTGACAGGAGAGATAATATCACGCGTCGCGGCTTCAGGCAAATCGTGGAATAGCCCTCCCCAGAAAGCATTATAAAGGCGTTTTGGACAAGCATCATTTTCCCTTGCAAATAAATACGAGAATATTGCAACAAGCAAGGAATGACCAAGCACAGATGTTTTTGGAACTCGTGGAATTTGAGCCCAACGTATTTGGAAGCGAAGCGAACCGAATAAATCCACAAAATTTTTGATTGTATGATGATTTAATAATTTATCAATTCCGACTAAATCTTGATAAGGAACAATGCGGTTATTGAGATCAGTCAGAATTTTTTCATTTTGATAATTCCTTGGATTTGCAGTTTCAATAATTTGGAATTCCCAAAGCGAAGCGTATATATGAGCTGCCTCCATCACTCGATAATTCAAATTGGAAGTATCTCTTTCGTTGAATAGAAAATTTTTGAATTCTGAATATATTTCCAAATCTTTGAGTATAGGTTCAAGTGTTGCAAAAATATATTCATTAAGTTTAAAAAATACATCTTTGTTTTTTCTAATTTCTTGATAAATTGGAGATTTAATATCTGAAATCACTATACGCCTGAGCAATTCATAAATGCCATCTTTAATTAGCAAGTCCCAATCAATTGCATTACCACGAGCTTCTTCGTATTTTGCAATTATAAATGCAATAAGCATTTTGTGGCTATGCTTATCAATTTCGATTAAGTCCATTGGTCTGATTCTATCGTTCCATCTTTGAATATGAAAACTGCGGAAAAATTCATTTACTAATAGGTTATTGATAAATCTCATAAATATTTCATTTTTTAATTTATACTAATTTAGTAATATTTTATAAACTTGTAAAAGACAATCTTAAAATTCCAATGAAAACAAAGATTCTGCTCGTTTATCATAATTGAAAATATTGAAAATATTGAAAATTTCAAATAATTTCCTAATTTTGTAATTCCATTTTTGGAGGATTCGCATAATGGTATTGCAGCGGTCTTGAAAACCGCCGGGCGCAAGCCCTTGGGAGTTCGAGTCTCTCATCCTCCGCGATATTATGCTTGATAGAATTTATTTTGTTTGATTTGTTTGATTTGTTATCAATTCTATTTGCTTCTGAGCGCTCTCCTGAAACTCGATAAAATCATTTTGAGATTGTGATAATTTGATAAAATCTTGCAAATCTTGAACACATAATTCAGTTTTGTTCACCCTTGCATTTGCAAATCCACGATAATATAGATTTAGGATTTCTGAACTATCCATTTTAAATGATTCTGTAAATAAATCAATTGCTGTAAGGTAATCTTTCGCTTCGAATTTGCAGACACCGATTTGAAGCAGAATTTGCGCTGGATTATCTAGATTTTTGGAAACTACCGAATATCTATGCAATGAACTATCGCAACCATAAACTTTCATAATATTATAGACTTGCAAATCAAATATATCAGGATTTTGCATATCTTTTTCAATCATCTTATCCACATACTCGAGAGATTTGGCATAATTCCCTTTGCTTGCATATAAATTGGAAAGGTTATAGTATAATTCTGCAGATTTATTGCCTTTGCGTTCAGCAATCAGATAATTATCAATTGCTTTGGTTGTATCATTTGCCATTTGATAGCAATATGCAAGATTCAAAAAATAATGCGAATTAGCAGAATCTTTTTTTATTAATTTATTATAATCAATTATTGCTTTGTCATATTTTTCGATTTGCTGATAAATTGCTGACCGCAAACTTAACGCCAGTTCATTATCGCTTTGTAATTTTAAAATTTCATCCAGATATACAATCGCCGAGTCCATTTCCTTTAATTGATAATAAACACTCCCCTTGCCATAAAGCGCATAAGTATTTTTTGGATTTATAGCAATGGCAATAGAAAATTCTCTGAGTGCTTCCTGGAAATTCTTTGTTTCTGCTGCAATCACTCCAAGATTATAATGCATATTATCATCACTATCGGCTTGGGATTTTTCTTGTTGCTTTGCATTGGAATGTTTTGATTTAGGGGAATTCTCTGAAAATGAGTTATTAGAATTCACTGAAATACAAAACAAAATTATTAATAGAGCAATAATTTTCTTTTGAACGTGCGATTTAGATATCATAATGAAAAAAGCGATAATTTTAAAAAATTAAACAATTGATATTCTTATATATTAGTCTTTTTAAAGATTTTTTCAGGCACAATTTTAATAGCAAGCATAATCCATCGCCATATTGATTTAGTATAAATTATATCCTTGTGTTTTTTCCATCCTTTGATTACGTCCTTAGCAACCATTTTGGGAGTGGAAGTTAATTTTTCAGGAAGCGGTAGCCCTGCTGTCATTTTGGTGCGAACAAATCCGGGCTTAACCGTTATTACTTGCACATTCTTGCCTGACAAACGATTACGCAAACCCGATAAATAAGTGGAAAATGCTGCTTTTGCTGAACCATAAATATAATTGCTCTGACGTCCTCTATCGCCCGCCACTGAACTAATGCCAATAATAAACCCTGATTGCTTTTGCTCAAATTGATTTGCAAAATGATTTAGAATTTTCATTGAATTAGTAAAATTAATATCCACGATTTTCTTTGCTTCATCAAACTCATTTTGAGCTTTTGCTTGATCTCCCAAATATCCAATAGAATAAATCACTCCATCAGGAACCTGCTTATAATTATTTAAGAATTCGTCAATTGATGATAAATCAAGAATATCAAGAAAATAATAATTTGCATTAATATTGTGTCGAATACTCAAATCATTTGCATTTACCTTCAAAGCATCGCGCTCACGTCCAAGCAAAGTAATATCAAAACCAATGTGAGCAAATTCTGATGCTATTGCAAAACCTATATCGGAAGTGCCGCCGATTATTAAAACATTTTTATTCATTAAAAGCCCAGTCTTTTTGATTGCAATGATTGAAATTTATTATTTGGATCATATTTTGCCTTTATTTCCAAAAATTTTTCAATTTCGGGATTAGATTTTCTGAATGTTTCAGGGGATAAATGAGCATCTTTTGTTAAATAAAATCTACCACCATAATCCAGCACAATTTTATCCAGTTCGTCAAACATTGGGAACAATCCTCGTGTCAGCGGAAAATCCATAGCAAGAGTATAGCCTTCGTCGGGGAATGAAAGCACAAAATCATTGCGTTTTCCGAAGGTTTTCAGCACAGTTAAAAACGATGCTTGACCATAATCTGCGATTTTATTAAGTATTTGCTTGATCGCTTGCAAACCGTGTTCGAGAGGAACAACGAACTGATATTGCAGAAATCCGCGATGTCCATACACTTTATTCCAATTGTTAACAATATCCAAAGGATAAAAATAAGAATCAAAATAAGTTATTGCATTTTTCTCCTTTTTCAATTCTTTAGCATAGTAAAGTGTATTGAATATCTTTATAGTTGAGTGATTCAAAACGATATTCGGAAAATAAAAAGGGACATCCAGCGGATTTCCTGCAATGACATCCTTCTTTTCTTTATTAACCTGCAAATCCTCACGCAAAGCATGTTCACCAAGCATGAGCAAGCCATTAACAGACCGTCGAGCCCCACCTGTTATGTCAATCCAAGATACTGAATAAGTATAATTCCTATTAATTTCAAATAATTCATATAATTCCTCGAGAGAGCGGGTTTTAATGACTTTTTGCTTTATATATGCTGTCTCGATTTTATGCAGTTTAAGGGTTGCTGATAAAATCACACCCATAAGTCCCATCCCTGCAATTGCTGAATTGAACAGTTCGGAATTCTCACTTTTCGAGCAATGCTTGATTTCTCCATTTGCAAGCAAAATATCCATTGACTCAACATATTGTCCGAGAGTTCCGTGCTTATGATGATTTTTCCCGTGAACATCAGAGGATATTGCCCCACCAAGCGTCACGTATTTTGTTCCAGGTGTGACGGGCAAAAACCAACCTTTTGGCACAACAATTTGTAAAATTTCAGAGAATAGCACGCCTGCTTGAGCTGTGATTATTCCTTTTTCTGAATCAAATTCGATAAAATGATCAAGTTTGCGAGTCGAAAGAATATGTCCATTAAGTGCGGAATCACCATAACTTCTTGCAAATCCTTGAGGTATTAAATTATTATTATTGCCGATATAACTAATTATGTCTTGAATTTTCGAACTTGAAAAGAGTTCAGCATCAACTTTGGGATAATTCCCCCATCCTGATGTAAGCATTATTTTTAATTTGGTATTTAATTTAAATATTACAAAATTAATGAATTACTCATAATATCTTTGCTTTTGTATGTGTTTTTGCAAAATCGTTTAGAAAATATTTCATAATTTTGATTCTCTATCTTATTTTATTTATGAAAATAAACCTATATAATTCACTTTCTCGGAAAATTGAAGAATTTGAACCTCTTAAAAATGATTTAGTTAGGATATATTCCTGCGGACCAACGGTCTATAATTATTCGCACATTGGTAATATGCGTGCTTTCCTTTTTGCAGATTTATTGCAAAGGACTATGCGAACTACGGGGAAATACAATGTGCGATGGGTAATGAATATTACAGATATTGATGATAAAACTATTCGGGATAGCTCGAAGGGTAGCCAAAGTTGGTTGCCACAAATGGGCGAACAGACAGATTTGCCACTTGATAATTTGAAAAAATTTACCAAATTTTATGAGCAAGCTTTTTTGGAAGATATTGCAAAACTTGGAATTGAACAGAATCATTTTTATTCAATGCCACATGCCACAGATTTTATTCCACAGATGCAAGAACTTATTAGAAAGATTTATAATAATGGCTATGCTTATATTTCTGAGAATTCCGTTTATTTCAATGTGTCGCGATGGGCAGAGAATGGTGAATATGGCAAATTGAAAAAAATTGATTTTGATAATTTTAAAAAAGGTGCGCGCATTGATTCAGACCAATATGAGAAAGAAGATGCGAACGATTTTGCTTTATGGAAAGCAAAAAAAGAAGGTGAGCCATATTGGGAATTTGATCTTTTCGGGCAAATGCTTCCCGGTCGCCCAGGGTGGCATCTTGAATGTTCAACAATGGAATATGAGTTGCTTGGGCTTCCTTTCGATATTCACACGGGCGGAGTGGATCTAAAATTTCCTCATCACGAAGACGAAATTGCCCAAAGCAAAGCCGGATATGGCTTTGACCCCAATCGATTTTGGTGTCATAATGAATTCCTCGAAGTCGAGGGCGAGAAAATGAGCAAATCTCTTGGCAATTTCTTTACTCTTCGCGATTTAATTGCTAAAAATATTGACCCGATTGATATTCGATATTTGATGTTTTCTGTTCATTACCGAACAAAATTTAATTTTACTAACGATGGTATCATTGCTGCTCGAAAAGCAAGATTGAAAGTGCAGGAATATATTTACGAATTATTCAATGCTTCGGAAAATCCAATTATCAATGAAATTCCACCCGAAGACGATTTGCTCAATCGCTTTTTTGCAGAATTATCGAATGATTTGCATACTCCAAAAGCATTAGCAAATCTTTTCGATTTCATTAATAATTATCCGCCGCAAAATTTATCTGCTTCGCTTAAATCAACGCTAATCGATGAGTTCAAGCAAATTAATGCAATTTTCAACACTTGGCAAGTGAATAAAAAACCCGACGAAGTTATTGAAATACCTGATGAAATTATTAAATTAGCAGAAGAAAGATTGCTTGCAAAGAAGCAAAAGAATTTCACAAAGTCTGATGAATTACGCCAAGCAATAAGCAACCTTGGTTATTTAGTAATTGATACAAAGACAGGATTTGAAATAAAGGTTAAAAAAAATGATTAATAAAAAAAGTACAATTGGATTGATTGGAGCAGGGATGGTTGGGATGCCTCTTGCAAAACTTCTTGAAGAGAAAAATTTGCTCGAATTTGTTTTAATAAGAAATCCCGAAAAAGCTCGCAATTTATCATCCACAATTTTAAAAGCTGAAATTTATAATGATATTAGTGAAATTCCATCTTTGCCTGATATTATTATTTTGGCAGTTAATAACAATGCATACAAAGACATAGCAAATCAATTGGCAAGTCAATTTCAAAATAATTTATCAAATAAATATATTTTCCACACTTCGGGACCGCTAAGCTTGGAAATACTCAACCCATTGAAAGAAATGGGTGCATTTATATTTGCAGCTCATCCATTCCAAACATTTTTCGAAGCTGACGAGAAAATATTTAATAATTTAATTTGGGGAATTGATAAAGGAAATACTCAAGAGAGAGAGATCGCGGAAATCATCAGTATGCTGAATGGCAAAGCAATGTTTTTGACCGATTATCAGATAGAACATAAAGACCTTTATCATCTAATTGCTGTGGCTTGTTCCAATTTTCTTTTTTCAATTATAGAATTTGCGAAATTATTAGGCAATGAAATAAATTTGAATAATAAGGAATTAATTTCTCAAATCATTTTGCATACCGTTGAAGTCTCTATGAATAATTTTGAAAATATTGATAAATTTCCAATATCAGGACCGCTTTCACGAGGGGATAGATTAGTGCTTCAAGGTCACATTGATTCACTAAAAAATTCAAAAGCACTCCAATTAGCATATAAACATTTTTCGCTTGCAACAATTGAACTGCTAATCCAAAATAATATTCTCCCCGGAGATAAAGCAAATGAAATAAAAGAGTTGCTAAAACCATAAAGGAAATATAAAACCATTGGGGGCATTGTAGTTTCTTATTACAAACAAAAGTATACTTTTTAGACAACCTTTAATTTATTGAAAGTAAGCCATGTGATTTTAAATTTAAATTTGAGATAAAATAATTAAGTATCAGTATGTATATAAGATAATTCATATAGAATCGTTAAATTATTTTCTAAAAAGTGTAGAGAACAATTTCTTAAATAATAATTTATTATTTTAAGGAATATTGTTATTAATATATTTTTTCTTAATTTTGTAATCTTTCTGATGAGGGGTAGGTAGCGAAGTGGTTAAACGCGACAGACTGTAAATCTGTTTGGCTCAGCCATACGGAGGTTCGAATCCTTCCCTGCCCACGCTTGAAGAATGCGGGAGTAGCTCAGTCGGTAGAGCATCAG
>DIEP01000049.1 GCA_002418685.1 Ignavibacteria bacterium UBA5771 | reverse complement strand
TTCCAAATCCTGCAAATGATTATTTAAAAATTGAACAAAATGATATAAATATTTCTCACGTTGAAATAATAAATTTGCAGGGGCAAGTAGTTAAAAGTCAAAGAATATTGGGAAATCAAAGCATATTAGATCTGACGAATTTATCAACGGGAGTTTATATATTAAAAATATATACAGACAGCGGATTTATCATCAAGAAACTGATAAAACAATAAGGAAACCTATCTCTATAATTAATAATAAACCAAATAATTAATAATAAACCAAGTCATTTCATCCCTCGCAATGACGGGTTAAGCAGGAACGTGATATTTGGTAGCACGGACGTCCCCGTCAATTTACAATAATTATCATTTTCTATTCGCCGAAGTAATTATAGCATTTATATACGTAAAATTTGCGGGCGGGCCTACCCCAATCGTCCATTATAATTATCGGTTGCAGTTCGGTAATTTTTTCAAAATATGGTTTCAATAATGCAGGTTCTTCATTTTTTGGAAGCAAATTTTTAAAATGGGGATCTGAATCCAGGAATATTGCATCTTTGCTCTTTAAACTGTCAAGATTTTTATCGACATATTTAAAATTAAATGCTTTCTGACCAATAATATTTCCCGCGTATATTCTTTCATTCATCAGAAGACGAAGCACTGCCGTAGTTTTATAATTATCATTTGAAAAAATAAATGCGTTGGGATTTGCAGATTGAATTTTTTGCACTTCTATCGATAGATTCTGCCAACCGAAAAACGTATCATCGCTTTTGATTTGGATTGGATAAAATACTAATTCGACAAAAATCAAAATATGTAATGCAATAGACAAATCTATGTTATATTTAATCAACTTGTAGCTATATTTATCCAAATATAAAATGATAATCAGTAAATAAACCGGTAACAGCCAATTGATTTTTATCCAATAGAAAAATGAAATAATTGTGAACGCAAAAAACATTGGAAAAATAAAAGCAAAGAGGAACATTTCCGAATCTTGCAATTTGAAAAAATTCTTGACGGATTTCACTATTTGCCACACAGAAGCAAAATAAACGGGTGGCAATAACATAATGGATTGGCTTAAAAAGAAGCCAAGAAAAAGAATTGGATTGAAACTTTTCAAAGAGCTTCCTCTATCTGCGGATTGGTAAAGGAACGAGACCCATTGATTGTTTGCATTCCAAATATATACAGGCAAAATAATTATATGTGCAATAATTAAAGATAAATATGGATATGGAGTTGCAAGCACATGCCGATACTTTTTGGAAAATAACAGGAAAAGAATCAATCCTGCTTGCAAAAATATTGCCGTATATTTGCTATCGAAGGCTAATCCCATTGCAATACCGCCAAATACCCAATAAAGCTGCTTTTGCTCAAAAATTGCTTTGTAAAGAAATAAAACAGACAAGCACCAAAAAAGCACAAGTGGAATATCAGGAGTTGTAATAAGCGTTATTACGGTCAGCAGTACGCTTGATATGGCAACTAACAATGATTTATTTATGTCTTTTTTAAATGTCTTTGCTAATTGATAAAATGCAAATAAAGTGGCAATCGATACGGAAAAATCTGCGATCTTAATAGCAAATAAATTTCTTCCGAAAATCAGTCGGAAAATATATAAAATCCAAGAAATCATCGGCGGATGGTCGAAATACGAAAGGGAAAGCGAATCTGTATAAAGGAAATAATACGCATCCTGCGGTAATAGAAATGGAGATATAACGAAATAAAATCGGATTAATATAAATATTGCGAAGATATTAATCGGATTAGCAAAGACATCGGAAAAACCATAATTCCTTTTTCTTCTCATTTATTCCTTCTGAAATTATATTCCCAAATATGCTTACCATCAGTATTGATTATGAACACATTTTCGCCCTGCCAGACAAGTGCAAACCCATCTGTAAAATTGATTGCATAATCATATATAGGCTTGATGACAAACTCTCCTTTGAGGTTAATATAGCCCCATTTTGAATCGATTTGAACTCGAGCAAGACCATTTTGGAAATTTCCCACGCCATTACATTTATTAAGATTGAAAGCGACTTGCCCTAATGTGTCGATAAATCCGTATTCCAATTCGCTAAATTTCACTGCGGCATAACCTTCTGAAAAATCATTTGCACTGAAAAAGGATTTTTTGAAAATATTAGTTTCACTTTCGTTTATAAATGAATAATTTTTGCCATCATAAATTCGATAGAAGCCATTCGACTTGTTCCATATTTGCAAATATTTTGGGGGAATAACGAATTTCCCCGATTTATCAATTATGCCCCATAAAGAATCAATTCTGACTGCTGCTAAACCATTCTGAAATAATGAGACATCTTCAAAATTGAAATCAAACATAATGTTCCCGAGTGTATCAATATAATTGTATTTATTATCTATCAAAACAATTGCTGAACCATCTGAATAATCGCTTACATAAGTAAAAAGCTGATCGCTTTTAATATTCCCGGATAAATCTGCGAAGGAATAGCCCTCAATGCTAAATTCAAAGGGTTTCCTAATAGTCTTAACTTTTGAAAGATTGTTATGAAATTGCCCGAATTCAGCCTCTTGCGGTTCGATCAAAATTTTGTTAAGTGTATCAATAACACCAAATTCATAACCGAATTTGATAAAGAGCACTCGCCAGCTCTTTCGATAAACTGCTTTGCCTTCCGAAAAATAAGCATTGATGGGTAAATCATAAAAAGGAAAGAATTTGCCTTCGTATTTATAATATGATTTTTTAAACTTTGTTTCAAGTTTGGGTCTTATTATTATTTTACCTTCTCGATTAATATATCCGACGCGATTCTTTTGCACAATGGGATAAAGATTTTCGGAATGAACATTATAAACCGTGAAAAAAATAAAGAAGGAAATAACTTGAAATTCAATTATATTGAAAATCGAGGATTTATCTGTTGATTTATAGAGCATAATTTTGGAAATCATAAATAAAATTTTACAAAAATAAATAAATTTCGTTTCTTAATTAATCATAATTAATCATATCGTTTATTGAATTAGAAATAACTTTATGTTATTTTCGTAATTTAGTATATAAATAATATGTGAAATAATTGAAATCGCAAAAATATATAATTATCGCTTCGGTAATTTGCATTGCAAGTTTATACGGTTGCAAGCGGTGGGATAATTTTACTACATATTTCAATACATTTTATAACCAAGAGCGGTTGATAAAAGAATCAGAAAGCGAATTCGATTATCAGAAGGATAAAGAAGCGAACTTGCCGAGGGTAATTTTACCCGATTCATCTATTATTATGTCGAATCAGGGTTATTCGTCTCCTCCGCCATTTATGATTGAATTTATTATAACACAAAAGCAAAGGCAAGCAGTTCAAACACAAGTAGATTCAGTAATCATTAAAGGTTCAAAAATACTTTCGCGTCACCCAAATAGCGATTATGTCGATAAAACAATATATTTGATGGCTGAAGCATATTTTTATAAGAATGAATGGCTTCCATCACAAATCAAATGTAGCGAACTGATTGATAAATACCCTGATAGCGAATTTGGAGCGGACGCACTTATATTATATTCAAAATCACTACTGATAGAAAAGAAATTTAACCAAGCAGAAGTAATGCTTTCGAGAACTATTGACCTTGCATGGGCAAAAAAACGATATGATATTCTTACACAAGCCTTCAGACTGCTTGCGGAAATGAAATTATATAATAATGAATTGGACGAGGCAATCAAGCCCTATAAGCAAGCAATTGCTCAATCTGATGATAATAAATTAAAAGCGCGTTGGCAATTAGATTTGGCTCTGCTTCTATATAAAGTGCAGAAATTTCAACGTGCTAATATTGAATTTGATAAAGTATTTAATCATAGCCCTGATTATATTACTTATTATGAAGCAAAGCTTTATAAGGCAAATACTCTTGCATATCTTGGTCAATACGAAGAAGCGTCAAATATCCTAAGAAAATTAGAGAAAGACGGCAAGTTCGAAGAATGGCTTGCTTATACAAAAGTTGCCCAATTGAATTTATTAAATATGCAAGGGAAAACAGAGAATATAGCTAAGGAAGAAAAATTGCTTGATTCTGTTTATGCAAATAATCCTTCTTTAATTTCATATTATTATCTCAAGGGCAAGACCTATTATGATTCAAGCGATTATAATAAAGCACTGTCATATTTTGCAAAAGCAAAGGTTGCAAAATCTCCTGCATATATTAAAGCAACTGAAATGAGCAATTTGCTTAACAATTGGAAATCTAAACATACGCAGATACAAACAAATTTACCAAAGTATCAAAAAGGCGAAGCACTTAATGATTCAACCAAACTTGCACTTGCAAGCAGTTTATATGAATTGGGACGCATACATCATCAATTGAATAATCCAGATTCAGTAAATTATTATTATTCACTTGCTTGCGAAATATCTCCTTTAAAGGAGAAAGAAACAGCCCGATTCCTCTATGCTTATTCTGTTTTTTTGGAAGATAAAGATTTAAAGAAATCTGATTCATTAATGGAAGTAATTGTTCAGAATTATCCATTGACAGAATATGGCAAGGCATCACGAGAGAAGTTAGGTTATACCGAAGCCTTTGTCATTGATTCTTTAAAGGAGCTTTTTGATTCGGGGATTGAGCTTGCTCTGCATAATGAAAATTATTATGCTTTAAGCCAATTCAATACCATTCTTGAAAAATACCCGAATTCAAAATATGAGCCACGCACTCTTTACGCAATGGGTTGGGTTTATGAAGCAAATTTAAAAAATTATGATAGTGCTTTGATTTACTATAATAAATTGATTCAAAAATATCCGCAATCAGAATATGCTGAAGATGTTAAACTGAGTGCCGAGTATCTTGCTGCGGTGAAATCGGGTAAGCCAATCCCTGATAATTTACAAGATAGGCAAATGATAATGTATGTTCCAAATGATCATCCAATACCAACACCCGGAGTCCCCGCAAATAGACCAAAAAATAATGGTTTGGATATGAGAGACATATTTTCGAATCCATCTAAAATTCTTGACCAAGGAAAGGAAGCTATCAAAAGTCAAATAGAAAAGATTCAGAACATTGATCCAAGCAAGGCACTTGATTCTCTCAAAAATAAATATGCGAATCCCGATTCACTGATGAAATTGAATATTCAGCAATCGCAAAGTCCCGATTCGACTCAAATGAAGCATAAATAATATGGAAAATAACAATGATATCATTGTAAATAACAAGCAAATCTCAGACCAATTAAGTTGGTATAAATCATTATTCGAAAATGCAAGCGACTCAGTGTTCATCGTTCAACCTGAGACTTGGAGTGTGTTGGAAGTGAATGAATCTGCTGCGAACTTGCTTGGTATGGAAAGGGAAGAACTGATCGGAAAGTCAATACAACAATTTCGCCGGATTTTTAAATTGTTGCAAAAAGGCAATTCCCCCGTTGTATTGAGCGAGCTGCTTTTGGATACATCAGACGGGCAATTAATGGTGGAAGTGAGCGCAAAGTTTATCAATATTTTTGGTGAGAATTTTATTTATGTGATTGCAAGGGACGTGAGCGAGCAAAGAGCATTGACCGATAAACTTGTCCAAGCCGATAAATTCGTATTGCTCGGGCAAATCACTGCAGGAATTACTCATGAATTGCGGAATCCACTTGCAGCTATTAATCTGAATTTGCAAATTCTCCAAAGGAATATTGAAAATGATTCACCTCTTTCAAAGTATATAGACACTGCTTTGCAAGGTGTGGACAGAATATCGCGAATTATTGAGGTCACTTTGAATTTTTCTCATCAAAGCTCTCCAATTATGAAAATGACAAATATCAATTCACTTATTCAACCAAGCTTAGATTTGGTTGCATCCGTATTAAAGCGAAAGGATATTAAAGTTGAATTGGAACTGGAAGAAGCACTTCCCGAAATTGAGGTTGATAATAAGCAAATCCAACAAGTTTTGATTAATTTATTGACAAATGCAGCTGATTCAATTGATGGGAAGGGTAAAATCATCATTAAGACCAATACTATCCGAGCCACTCAACCAAATGAAATGGATTTCGTTTCATTATCTATCACAGATACAGGCAGCGGTATTCCCCCGGATGATTTACCCAAAATCTTCAATCCATTTTTTACACGCAAAGCAAACGGCACAGGTTTGGGATTGCCTATAACTCAGCGCATAGTTTATCAACACCAAGGGAATATAGATGTCCAAAGTGTAGTTGGACAGGGAACACAATTTAATATAAAAATCCCAATTCTTAAAAAAAGTTGACAAAAAAACATTTATTCCATATTTTTTAATTAATTTTATAATATTAAAATATTTAAACTAATAAAGTAATTTGCTTAAAAAATATACTATAGTAATAATTGAGGACGATCCACTTGTAAACGAAAGTGTTAAAGCCTCCTTAGTTGACAAATATCAACGGATAGAGGCTTTTATCGATCCTGCGCAAGCTCTCAATCAATTGCATCGATTAGCACCCGACTTAATCATTCTCGACATATTTCTCGGATACGCTAATGGCTTGGATATACTCGAGCAATTGCGTAAGCAGGGACATAATATGCCTGTAATTATTATGACAGCTTTTTCTGATATTAAGATGGCTGTCCGAGCAATGAAACTTGGCGCCGAAGACTTCCTTGTTAAACCCCTTGATTTAGACCAACTTGAAGTTACAATTGAACGCGCCCTTAAAAATTTCGAATTGCGCAAGAGGGTGGACCTTTTAAGCGAGCAAATCCAGCGTGAGCAACCTTCGAGTATTATTGGCGAATCACAAGGACTTAAGCAAGCGCTTAGTCTTGCAAAATTGGTTGGAGCCACAGACGATACCACCGTTCTTATTTCGGGCGAAACGGGAACAGGCAAAGAATTAATAGCGAAATACATACACGATAATTCTCCTCGTTCTAATGGTCCATTTGTATCTATCAATTGCGGTGCTATACCGAAAGATCTAGCAGAAAATGAATTTTTTGGATACGAGCGCGGTGCTTTTACAGGTGCAATTGAAAAAATGCGTCCTGGCAAATTCGAGCAAGCCCATCACGGGACTATATTGCTTGACGAAATCAGCGAACTCAGTTTGGATTTGCAGGTGAAATTGCTACGCGTTTTGCAAGAACGTAGATTCTATCGTCTCGGTGGAACGAAGGAAATATCCGTTGATGTTCGTGTAATTGCTTCCACAAATCGTGAGCTGAACAAATTAGTCGAGGAAGGAAAATTCAGAGAAGATCTCTATTATAGATTGAATGTCGCGAATATAATTCTTCCTCCATTAAGGGACCGCGGAGAAGATATATTGATTTTAGCTCGGACTTTTCTCGATGAATTCAATAAAAAATTCGGTAAAAAAATCATTGGCTTCACTCCCGATGCCCAAATGATAATGATGAGCTATCCTTGGAAAGGTAATATCCGCGAACTACGCAACGCAATTGAACGAATAGCATTACTTACTTCATCTGATATGATAGATACTGATGCCCTTAGCTTCCTCAGTGGATTTACTCCTGTTAATATTGGGAATGGAAACAAATCGAATGAGATATTCCTTCAGCCCGGCACTCATTTCCTGAAAGTGTCAAGCACGGGGGCAAAATATAATGAAGTCACTCGCGATTTGCTTGAGCAAGTGTTGAAAATTGCTAATGGCAATCAAATAAAAGCAGCAAAAATATTGAACATTTCTCGTGCTAAATTGCGTTATCGAATCGAACAGTTAGGTATCAATATTGCTCCTAAATTATGATACTATTTTATTAATTTATAAAGTGGCTACCTTGGAAAATGATATATTGTTGAAGATTAGAGATTTGATTTATCATAATAGTGGGATATATTTTAACGAAAATAAGTTCCACCTTCTTGAGACGAGACTCAAGAAAAGATTAGAAAAATTAGAGTTTCAATCTTTCGAACAATATTATGATTTTCTTCAGGCAAATAAGCATAGCAAGGAATGGAAAGAATTATTTGATATAATCACTATTAATGAATCATTCTTTTTCCGCGCCCCCGAACAATTAGAAGTATTGCAAAAATACATTATCCCTGAAATAATTCAAAATAAAAAGGATAATGATGCAACTGTCCGTATTTGGAGTGCAGGATGCTCGACGGGTGAAGAACCTTATTCAATTGCAATAACCATAGATGAATATCTTAAATCTCATTATGATAAAGTAAAATTTCAGATTTTAGCATCTGATATAAATACAACTACCCTAAAAAAAGCAAAAAGAGGATTATATAATAATTATGCTGTAAAAAATCTCCCAATTGAAATCTTATCCAAATACTTTACGATATCAGACAATGGCTACATGATTAATGATAATATCAAAAATATGGTTCGATTTGCTAATATCAATCTTTTTGATGAAAACCAAGTGAAAATTGCTCATAATGTAGACATTATTTTTTGCGAAAATGTTTTGATTTATTTTGATATTCCTTCCAAAGAGAAAACCGTAGCTTTGTTATATGATATACTTAGCCCTAATGGATACCTGATTTTAGGATATTCTGAATCTTTGCATGGAATTTCTAAGGATTTCTCGTTAATTCATTTTCCCAAAGTAATTGTTTATAAAAAAACGTAATTTTGTAATTGAAAAAATTAATCAAAATGATGTTCTTAATTGTAGATAATTCCCCAACGATGCGAAGAATAGTTATTAATACTCTAAAAACATTCGGGTGGAACGATTTTGAAGAAGCATCCGACGGCGCAGAAGCATTAAAAATCCTTGATTCTACTCCAATTGATTTTGTTATTACAGAATGGAATATGCCAAATATGAATGGATTAGAATTAACACAATATATTCGGAATCATCCAAGATATAACCAAATGCCCATTTTGATGGTTACTACTCGAGGTCTTAAAGAGGATATAATAGAAGCACTCAAAGCAAAGGTCAGTAATTACATTGTGAAGCCATTTACACCACAAGTATTAAAAGAAAAGATTGAATCAATCATGGAATCAACAAATAAAAAGTGATATATGAGAGAAAGTTTAAAGGAGATCATTAATAAAACTAATGAATTGAAGGAATTGCTCAGTTTAGGACAAAAAGCAATCCCTTCTCGGGAGGAAATATTTGTTTTTATTAGTGAAATTGAACCTTTGCTTGAAGAAATTAATCAATCAATTTCTGAAAATTTAAAAAAAATGACTTCAGCTAAGTGTCAAATTTCAAAAGTTTGCGAAGCTACTGAACTTGCAACTACTGACATCCTTGACACTATGGACAATCTTTCAAATGAAACTACCGAAATTCGAGATGCTCTTAATGATTACAACAATTTAAACACACTCCTAACAAAATATAAAGAGCAGATACTTAAAATAATTCATAATAAAGAGCAATATAATTCCGAACTCAAGATTCTTTTCTATGAAATCGAAAATCTGATTGACTCGATGAATAAAGATAGTGAGGATTTAATTAACAATAATCATAGCAAAATTGAAAATATCCTGCATGCTATTGATGAGGATTCAATGGACGTCATCTTAGACTTGCAGGTGCAAGATATTACAAGTCAACAACTTTCTGCTGTCAGTCATTTAATCTTTACTGTCCAAGAAAAATTATTAAATATTTTGCAACAATTCGAGAATTCTCAACTTGACGATCTTGAATTACAAAAGGTATCAAATTCTTCTCAAACAAATCAAATATCATCGCTTGCTCCCGCTCCTATTGATTCATATTACGATAAAGAAGGACTGCAAAACTCAGTCGATGAGTTCATCAACACTTACAAATCAAAAAAGAGCATCAATCTGCAGAACGAAAATAATATAATTCAAGATGATATTGATAAATTGTTCTCTCATAATTTGGATTTTGGGGAATTTGGCAAGGAATGAAATCAAAGCTCTATATTATTTGCTTGCTTTTCTTTTTATTTTTTAATGATAATTTGTTCTCGCAAGATTCAACTTCCAATGTGCAAATTAAAGTAATTGATACACAACAAATAAAACCTCAAGTATTGCAAAATGACACTTTGAAACCCAAAGCTATGACTAAATCACCGATGGGTGCAATTGCTCGCTCGCTAATTTTGCCTGGGTGGGGGCAGTATTACGTGGAATCATATTGGAAAATTCCTGTATTTATCGGTGGAATGGGATTTCTTGCATATTTAATTATCGATAATAATAATAAATATAATGCTGCTCGCAAAGAAGTTGACAATTATCCCACACCACCCTCATACGATTTCCAGTATGATTATTTAATACGTAAGCGAGAATATTTTCGGGACAATCGCGACCAGAGCATTTTCATAATGGTTGGTGTTTATATCCTTGCAGCAGTCGATTCCTACGTCGGCGCTCATTTATATGATTTTAATGTGAGCAATGATCTATCGCTCAACATCATTCCAAAGGATATGAAGTATTTTGCTCTGAATTTACAGATTAAATTTTAAAAAAGCATTCTTACAATTAATAACAACGTTTGTTATGAGCTTGCTTCGGGGCAGTAGTCCCTTACAATGACAGGAAAAAGTGCGTTCGCAATGTTATTTGCGATTTATTCATTTAATTTAGTCGATGGCACTTTCTTTTTCTTATTATTACGAATTTGTAAAATTCCTTCTTGCTTCGTTCTTTTTATATAGATAAATTTACTTATTTCAGCAGAAAATAATATTATAAAAGCAAAATAGTATATCCAAACTGCAACTGAGACCAAGACTGCATAAGCTCCATAAATTGTTCCATATCTGCTAATTGTGGTCAAATACCACCCGAAAACAAACCTTGCAATAATTACAAGCACACCGCTGATTAACGAGGAATATATTGAAATCTTTCCTTTAATTGGTTTTGATGGGATATATTCATAAATTCCATAAAAGATACTCAAAGTGAATATAAAAGAGAAAAGACTAAGCCCAAGGTTGAGCCAGATGCTGTGAACAAATGCCGGAAGAATTTGGTTAAATATTGATAATACGTATGTCAAAATTGGTATTGCAACAGCATAGATTATCAACAAAATTGGAGTCAGAAGAGCAATTAGCACATCTTTTAATTTATATATTACAAAAATCTTTGTTGTTTTAATCTCAAATACTCTATCTAAACCCGAACGAATCGAACTAATGAATGTGGAAGAAATCCACAATAGCGAAACAACCCCAATTATTCCCGATGCTGTTCTTCCTGCTTGTATCTTACTGATTTCTGATAGTATGGACTCAAAAAATTTATAAGTCGAATCGCTTCTTGGCAATAAATTAAACAATAGTCTTTCAAATGTCGCTTTTGTTGTTTCTGAATCCAAAAAGAAAGTAGCAACAAAGAGTGCAATCATTATCAGAGGAATGAAATAAAGCAAAATGTTAAAAGCAATTCCCGCAGCAGACAAATAAATATTATGTGCGCCGAAACTTTTGCCAATCTGGTCCAAAATTGTATATACCTTCCAAGGCAAACCCACTTTGGCATTTATTTGCTTTACGATTGGTAAATTATTAATTACTTCTTCAATTTTTAATAATTTTGATTTAATTTGCATTATGCGAAATTTAGAAAAATTAAAATTAAGCATTTATTATGCTTTGATAATCATATTATTTGTGAAATGTGCAAATATTAAAAGCCCATCGGGAGGACCGCCTGATACAATTCCTCCGCGTGTAGTTGAGAGCTATCCTACTGATAGAACATTGAATTTCAAAGATAATAAAGTTTCCATTTATTTCTCCGAATGGGTTGAGAGGGGAAGCGTAATGCAGAATATCGCAATCTCTCCGCCAATCGAATATAGCTTGAAATGGAGTGGCAAGAAACTGGATATTAGATTTCTTGAAGTTTTGAAGCCCAATACCACGTATTCGTTTATGTTGGGAACAGATTATACTGATACTAAATCAAATAAACCTGATTCTGCTTTCGGAATTACATTTTCGACGGGCAGCGTAATTGATTCAGGGACAATTAGCGGAAGAATCATCGGCAAAGATGCAGCAAGCACATATATCTATGGTTATAGAATTGACAATAAAAACCCCGATACTTTAAATTATGAAGAGGCGAAAGCTGAGTATAGCACGCAAGTTGGGAATAATGGACAATTCACATTGAGGGCGTTGCCTGACGGACTATATCGTATTATTGCTGTCAAAACAAGTTTTCGGGATAATCTATTCCATCCCGCACAAGACCAATTTGGAACGACAACTTCCGATGTGCAAATTATCGAAGGACATAGCTTCCCTCAAATTATCAAGATAAATAAATATCCCAATTTATTCAAAGCGGATATTGTTAAAATCATTCAGCTGGATTCAAATTTACTGAATATCGAATTCACCAAGCAGATTGCATCTCAATCTTTCTCAATTGAGCAATTTCAAATTCTCGATACAATCACAAATAATAATATCCCAATTCAAGCAGTATGGCTTGACTCGTTGATTTCCAACAAATTATCTGTCTTAACTTCAACTGGATTTATAGTAAATCGCCCTTACAAATTTCAAATTATGGATTCAACTTTGAAAGATATTTATGATATTTCCCTTTTTGGAATTGAAAAGGAATTTTATGCAAAAGGCGGCGAGTTTAAATTCGTTCCGCAATTAATATCTGCACCATTCCAAGATAGCACCAGAAATATCGGCTTCGAAAGCGAATATACATTTATTTTCAATTATCCATTCCAAATTGATTCCAATTCAAATGCAATTGAGTTAATTCAATTTCCCGATTCATCCAAAGTTCGTATTACAATCGAACAATTATCTCTGAATATTTTGCAAGTTAAACCTCTTGCTTTGATTGCAGCAGATACTTGGTACCGCTACTATTTGAATGTCAAAGAACTGCAAGGGCTATATTCTCGCAAGTTTCAAGATACTATAGTAAGGCTTTCTTTCAAAACGGATGATTGGCGACCAAATCCCACAATTTCAGGAAAAATCACCAAAGGCATCCCATGTCCTAATATATTTGTAATATTGAAAGATAGCAAGGATGATGAAGCAAGGGTGACAAAGGCAGATTCTTTGGGAAATTGGCAAATTGATTATGTCAGACCTGATACTTATACAATTGAAGTATTTTGTGATGAGAATGGCAATGGAAAATATGATTATGGATTGGCAAAACCATACAGATATTCCGAATTATTCGAAAATTATGAACAGAAAATTGAAGTAAAACCGCGTTGGAATATCGAAAAGATTAATATTACTTTTCCAACGCATTTCCAATTTATAAAATAAATATGATGCAACTAGTTTTTGAAAAATATCAAAATTCGAGCGAAGATTTCCGAGCATTTATGTTCGAAATTATAAATGAGAAATATAGTCTTTATAAGGAGAAACTAACCGATTGCACCCGCCAGATGTCTGATGATAATGTTCATAATTTGCGGGTATCATCTCGCAGATTTTTATCTGTCTTGAATTTATATAAACAGTTTTACCCAACACTCTATTTCTCGATGATTTGCAAAATGGTCAAGAAGAATTTCAAAAATATGGGAAGACTGCGAGATGTCCAAGTAATGGTTGAAAATTGCCAGCTGCTGAAAATTCAATTTCCGATAATATATGATTTTATTAATTATCTTTTAACAAATGAAAAGAAAATAATCACAAATTTTTCTCAGGGAATTACTGATATAAATATCAATGAATTAGATGGAATGATGTATTTTTTAATTCATATCTTAAAATACGATTTTCCAGAAATCAAACACAATTTCAGTGTTTTTGAAATATTTTTAGACGATAAATTAAGATCCATAAGAACATTATACAATCAAATAACTCCAACCAACTCAAAGACAATCCACAAGTTCCGCATCGCAATAAAAAAATATAGGTATGTTATTGAAATATTGCAAGATTTCGTTCCTGATTATAAGCAATTATATAAAAGATTAGTTCGCATACAGGATCGAGCGGGCGAAATTCAAGATTTAGCGGTAATGATCAATGAATTCGAAATATTTGCTAATAAAAAGGGATATGCAACAGACGAACTCAATCAGCAGAAGGCGAACATCATCGATTTTTTGAAAAATAAACAGCAACAACAAATAGCAGATTTTATAAATGATAGTGCGGAAATAAATAGCATATTTGAGTAAGTCATAGAATTAAAGATATACTTTTTCAAAGAAGTGCGTCCAATATTTCTAATATTATTATTTCCGCTTGGTCATATTATATTATTATTTGGGAGGATAATTTCAAAGGTTGTACCTGCTTTCTCAGAGCTATCGACTGATATTGTGCCATTATGCAACAGGACAATTTGCTCAACTTTGGCAAGTGCAAGCGTGTTTGCTCGGGCATTAGAAGAGAAATCTACCGAAAATATTTTGCTCATTTCGGCTTTGCTCATTCCAATTCCATTATCAGTAATGCGGATAATTACTTTATCAGATTCGATTTTAATATTCAGAATTATATCCCCTTTATTTTCAATTGAATCCACTGCATTTTGGATCAATATCGCCAGCGATTGATTAATGAGTTCAGGGTCAATTTGCAAAGGGATATAACTCGGATAATCCTTGTGCAAAGCAATATTTTTGGCATCTATAATCTTTGAAAAAGAGAGAGCAAGTTCATCAAATATTTCGGATAAATTGACTTTTTGCAAATTCAGATTTATTGGCTTTGCAAATTCCAGAAAATGCTCAATAATATCATTGATTTGCTTGATTTCATCTTTCAATATTTTCAGAGAGGTTGCGTTCAAATCAGCATTACGCGATTGCTCCATCTGATTTATAATTTGATAAATAGCATTAAGTGGATTTTTGATTCTATCGGAAATACTACTTGCAATTTCCTCGATAGCATCTTTCTTTTCCTGCAATTCGTTTTGCTCTTGCAATTTTACTTGCTCAGAAATATCTCGGAAAACAATCAATATCCATTCAGATTTGTCAAAAGAAAATTTAATTAAATTAGATGTATAACTTAAATATTTGCTGGAGCCACGTGGCGTTTGCAATCGGACGTTCATTTCAGTTGAGGGTGAACCATCTTTCAAGACATTTTCTAAATTGAAATAATCATAATTAAAAAATTGGTCGTAATTCTTATTTATCGTCGATAGATTGTCGATTTCAAATATATCTGAGGCTGATTTATTCATATACTTAATAATTTTGCTTTTATCAAGTAAAATAACCCCATCTGTAATACTATTAAATAAATCTCGCAGAGAATTATGTAATGCAATTTCAGGATTATTGGATGTCCTTGCTGTCGTATTTGTTGCAAAATGAACCAAAATTGCCATTGTTATTAGCAGTGCGAGAATTGTTCCAAATATCGTGAAACTTAATACACGATTGTATTCAGAATTATAAATTTGTGTATTATATCCTAAACGCATTACCATTGATGGATAATTAGGAATCTCCATTGGCTTTGTAACTTCCAGGACATCCTTATTATCAAAGGATATATATCTAATATTGCTCTTATTTTGCCAATTTGATTGTGTATCGAAATCGCCCTTTTTCTTCAAATCGTTCAAGCGGCTATGGTTGGAAATTGCGATAATACTATCTTTGTTTTCAATCAAAATATAGGCAATTGAGGGGGATTGGCTAAACGCTGAAAAACCTCTTTCTAAGATATGACTGAGGTCAATTCTATCATATCTATGAATTTGTGCATTGCCTTCATTGTATAAACTATCTTCACAAGTCGAGATTATAGAATTGCTAACAACTGTTATTAAACTTTGGGCATTTTTTTCTTGTATTTTTTGAATTGAATTCTTGAAATTCAATATGTTATAAATTTCGAGGAATAGCAGAATAAAAAAAGCACAAATTGCAAGCAATTGAAATAGTTTAGAAAGTCTCATCAATATTTGGAAATTTATAATCTTCAAGAACTTGACGAATAACGCTTGAAGATATTCCATTTCTTGATAGCATATTATAGATATATGTTTTTTGCTTTGAAGGGTCTTTCCGATTAATTGTTTCTTTTTTCTTCTCGATTAACTTTCGGGCGGCATCCAATTCAGTATCTTCGCCGAAAAGTTTACTACAAATTTGATCTCTGATATTTTTATTGGCTCCTTTTTTGGCAAGTTCCAATGAAAGGCGACTTCTACCATAATATTTCTTTTCGATAAGCCATTGAGCCAAATTTTCAAAATAACGGTAATCATTTAAATAATCCAGTTCTTTCAAAAAAGCTATAGCGACTTCGATTTCCTGAGACGCATAATTTTTTTTGCTGAGCTTTACCCGGATTTCCTTTTCTGAATATGGGCGCGCAGAGATATATCGCAATGCCTGTTGCTTTGCATCAAAATTTTGCTGCTCTTGAAGTATCATCCGCAATTTTGAATATGGCAATTTTACACCTTTATTGAGTTGGAACTTATAAACCAAGTCCAAGCAAAGATATAAGGGGCTTGCTTTATCAAAATCTACTTCTATACGGTTTCCTCTATCTATTTTTTTTAAAGAGATCACCGTCACTTCGTCACTTAAATTTAAATTTAATTCTGAGTCGGGATCAATTTCCAATTTCATTTATCTATAATTTTTGATATTAATCTGTTTGTTTGCAAGTGCGATTTCTCTGTCATCATTGCTTGCAATAAAAATCAGATTTCCATTGCTATGGAAATTATCAATAATTCGCTCGAAATTAGCAATTCCCTCATCATCAAGATTCGAAAATGGTTCATCGAGAAATAATATATTAGGATTATTTAAAATTGCAAGAATCATTTTCATCCTTTGCTTCATACCCGACGAAAATGCTTTAATTGGCTTCAAGTAATGCTCTTGCAAATTGAACTGTTCCAAATAATCGATCGCGGACTTGGTTGAAAATTGAATGTTCCTCATTTTTGAAATAATACGCAGATGCTCAATCGGATTAAATTCTTCATATAAATTTAAATAAGGAGCAACAAATCCGAAATATTTATAAAAATCATCAATTTTGATTTCTTTATTATTGATATTTATTGAAATTTTGCCTTCCGTTGGCTTTATAACTCCCGCGAGTATTTTCAGTAGTGTTGATTTCCCGCTTCCATTGGGTCCCGTAATCGCAATAATATCAGAATCATTAGCAATAAAATTCATATTTTTAAAAAGCAATTCGCTTGGCGAAACTCTTTTGGACAAATTCGAGATATTAATATTTAATTCTTGCATAGAAATCGGTTATAAAGTAAAATCAAAATTAATGATTTTTTCAATCATTTCGAAAGTAGCGAAGCAACCTCATTTTCTTTTTCCATTTATCATGCGTTATTTGGGCAGGGTTATCTTTCTAAATTAACTATAATTTTTTTGGCTTGGGTTCCATCCTTCATTTTTTCAAGTTCAGGTATGATTTCATTAAGGGAAACCTCCTTATAAATTGATTCAAAATCGTTGATTTTCCATTCATTTGCCAATTTCTGCCAAATTTCAAGGCGCTGTGGCATTTCAGTTTCAGCAGTTTCAATGCCGAAGAGAGTAATACCACGCAAAATAAATGGATAGATAGAAGTAGTGAAAACGTCGCCCGTCCTATTACCAATTACGGCGATTGCACCTGAATTATCAGTGGCACGAATCACACTATCAAGCGTTTTCCCACCAACAGTCTCGATTACTGCTTTCCAGCGTCGCTTCAATAATGGACGACCCGTTTCATCAACGACATCGCTGCGGGAGATAATTTCAGAAGCGCCAATTTTCCGAAGAAAATCGTGCATTTGCGGTTTACCTGTGGATGCGATGATTGTGTATCCTAATTTTTTTAAAATAGATATAGCAAGGGTTCCAACTGCGCCTGTTGCTCCTGTAACAAGTATTTTTCCCGAATTTGAGGTTATTCCTATACTTTGAAATTTCATAATAGCAAGGGCATCTGTAAATCCTGCTGTGCCGTAAATCATCGACTCCTTCAAGGTCAAATTATCGGGAAGGGGAACAATCCACTCAGCAGGCACACGAATATATTCCGCGAATGCTCCTGATGTATTCATTCCTAAATCATAACCCGTGACAAGGACTTTGTCCCCTTCCTTGAACTTACTATTTTGCGAAGAGACAACTATTCCCGATGCATCAATTCCCGGTGTGTGCGGATATTTCTTTGTAATACCTTTATTTCCTGCAAAGGAAAGATAATCTTTATAATTTAAGCAAGAATACGCAACTTTGATTATCACATCTCCCTGAGGAAGTTCATCAATATGCTTCTGTTTTATCGAAGCAGAAAAATTTCCGTCGGGATTTTCTTCTACTATTAATGCTTTAAAACATAAATTATTCATAAACAATTAATTATATTTATTATGAAATAAAAAATATTTCATTCTATTGGAATTCAGGAATGAAATCAAATGAGCAACACATCAAGAAGTCAGATACAGTAATTA
>DIEP01000056.1 GCA_002418685.1 Ignavibacteria bacterium UBA5771 | reverse complement strand
CAATATCTGCTCGATTGGCACAAAGATTATTATACGAAACACGACAAAAATTCAAAGGTTCTCCAACCCGATGGCAACCTGACAACTGCCGAGAAAAAGCGTATCCTCCTGAATAATATTTATGGTGTAGACCTCGACGTAAACGCTGTGGAAGTTACCAAACTCTCGCTCCTGCTCAAATGTATGGAAGGAGAAACCGAAGCATCCATAAATCAGCAGTTGAAAATTTTTAAAGAACGTGTTTTGCCAACTCTCGATAATAATATTAAATGCGGGAATAGTTTGATTGATATTGATTTCTACGATAGTCAAATAGATTTCGAGCCGGGAATGGAAAAGAAAGTAAAGCCATTCAATTGGCAGTATGCTTTTCCGGCGGTGTTCGGGGAAGGGAGCTCGGGGTTTGATGTTGTGATTGGAAATCCACCTTGGGTAGATATTAAAGGGCACGATCCCAATCTCGTTAAATATTATTTCAAAAAGTTTAAAACAACTGAAAATAGAATTAATTTATATGCAATATTTATTGAACAAATTTTACAAATTTTAAATAAAAATGGTCTTTTTAGTTTTATAATACCTAATTCAATACTTTATCAAAGTTCATATACTAAATTAAGAAATCTAATATTAAATAATAATTCAATTATAAAGATCATAAGACTACCAGATAACATATTTAATAATGTAAAAGCTGAAACGATTATTTTAGTACTTTCAAAATTAAAAATTGAGCAAGAAACAAAATGTTTATTATATGATAGAAACAAAATCATTAGTATTATTTCGGAAAATAATGCAGATAAAATTTTATATATTAATCAAAATAAGTGGATTAATGAAGAGCTTTCAACATTTAATATTTTCTCAGATGAATTAATTCATAATATATTAAACAAAATTGAAATTAATACTATTGAACTTTCTCAGATATGCGACTTTTCATTGGGTATAACTCCATATGATAAATATAAAGGGCATTCAGAAACACTAATTAAAAATAGAGAATTTCATTCTAAGATTAAAATAGATGATACATTTAAGGAATTACTAGAAGGTGCTGATGTACAAAGGTATAATGTTCAATGGGGTCAAAAAGAATATATAAAATATGGTGATTGGTTAGGAGCCCCAAGAAGAAAAGAGTTTTTTACAAAACCTCGAATTTTAATAAGACAGATTGTAAGTGGAAATCCCCCTAGAATATATGCGGGATATGTTGACCAAGAATTGTACAACACTCAGACGATATTTAATTTAATTCTAAAACCTGATATTAAAGTTGATATAAAATTTATTCTATCATTAATTAATTCAAATTTAATGAATTTTTATCATAGAAATAAATATTTGGATGTTTCAAAACATCTATTTCAAAAAATATTAATTCAGAATTGCAAGAAGATTCCTATTCCCAAATCACTAGACACAAACATCCAGAATCAACTTGTTCAACTTGTCGACACAATGCTCCAATTAAATAAAGATTTACAAAAAGCAACCTTACCAAACCAAAAAGAGCAACTGAAACAAAGAATTACATATACCGACAAGAAAATTGACCAACTTGTTTACTCGCTCTATGGTCTTACTGAAGAAGAAATAAATATAGTGGAAGGTGATGGGCAGTTGTAGTCAGTAAGTGTTGTATAATAAATTTTTATCACGTCATTGCGAGTAAGTATTCTGGCGAAGCAATCCCATTTATCCTTGATTTATTTTATTGCACATAATCAGGGTAATTCGTGAGTATGAATATTTGAATTTTGCACAGATGGAGACGCTTTTGCTACCAATACATCTCGCATATCATATTGGCTGTTTGAAATGTGTCCATACGGACATTGACAATTTATCGCCCGCCGGAGATGCCAATTCGAATGTCTAATCCAAATTGAAATGTGTGGAACCCTGGTTGTGCTGAACCAGCAGTGAAAGTGCCTTCATACCTGACAAATAATGATGCTGTAACAATATTGCTCAATGAGTATCTTGCACGTGGTTCGACTATAATTTGCTTTGTGCCATTAACAGTCCAACCATTATTAGAATTTCCTTGATAACTGGTCGAATCTTGAATATTATAAGCAGTATTATCATTAGTCTTAAATGTGCCAAGAAAGCTAAATTCTAAATCATTCTTTAACTTAAGACCCAAAAGTGGAAAGTCAAATCCACGCATTATATAAGAGGCTTGCCCTGTTATATCATTTGTAGATTGTGAAGCAATCATACTTCGCGAGGCAGTATTAACCATATAGGATTTTTGAGTGCTCCATCGAAGAGAAGCAGTTAAATTTCCACCTACCTTTTTTTCATCAAAAGATGCATTCAATCCAATTAGCGGAGAAAAGCCATATTGAACTGATTGAGCAAGTATGAATTTTCCAATATCGGTTAATTGAATCTGCTCTTGATATGTGGATTGATAGGAATGCTCAAGAGATAATCTTTTTAATAAATCTTTCCATAAATCCCATTTCTCCAAGCCTTCCCAATGGAATGCCCAATTTATATCCGGTAAGAATTTGCCTACATCGCCACCCACAAATTTAAAAGCTCTCAATTCATCATAAAATGCAGCTGACAAAGCATCTTGCAATAATCCATTCTTACTATTTGAGTCAAGACCCATTCCTTCAATTTGAGCTTTGTCGCTATTATATTTTTTGACCACACTCTCGATTGTATTTCCAAAGGGATTCAATCCAAAAACTGAAGGAAAAGTTAAAAAAGACCGATTGAGAGTTTTCAGTGCAATAATATTTGTATAATGTGGAATACCGTTGCTATCGGGAAGGACAGTCTGATTGCGGTTATATCCCAAATCAGATTTAAAACTCAAATCGAGCGTTGCACCAGGCCAAAGTAATCGTGAAGTCTTTATTTCAAACACAGATTGTTGACGGTAATTATCTTGTAAAACAGAATTGGGAGGCCGTCTCCCATCAGACGATTCGAAAGAGAAAAATGGAAAACTACTCGAGGAAGCAATATTGAAATTGCCATGCGGATTAGCAACCAAACCTAATTGATAGGGGACAGATGGACCAAAAGCTTCGAGACTACCTCTAAAAGTGGCACCGCGAGACCAGAAATTGTCGAAACCATTTCCACCAAACACACCTGGGTTAATGCTGGAATTGGATTGACTAAAATTGAAATCAACTTTGTCCCAATCAAAAAATACGGTCTTTATAACTCTTGCAATTGAGCGTAATACATTGCTGGAACTATCAGCAGCTGTGACTCTTGTATTTGTTTTTTTGTCTAATTTGAACCAAGTATTTCCAAGAGCTTTAAGTTTTAAAGAGTTATTTAATCTTATGTTATTATTGTAGTTAGCTGTTTTCACGACATCACGGATTGCGGGGTCAGGTTGTAATGGATTGTTCCAAGAATAAGTAGTTGAAAATGAACCTCCGATATCTACAAATCTCGTAATATTCAATATGTTTGGCAATTGAGGACGAATATTTAAAGTAAATACTTGGGTATGTAAGGTGTTATTGCCAAATCTCAACGGTTGTCCTTCTTGGAAAAACATTTGACTTGCTACTTGACTTCCTGACCTTTGTCTCCCTGTTGCATCAAGTTCAAATGGGATAAGTGTGCTCGTTGTGTTAAACGAGTAATCCAAAAGGGGATTCAAGAAACTTCCTTCAAAGAATTTCCAAGAAAATTGTGCCTGACGCTGTCCATTAAATTCACGCAATACAGGGCTTGGGAAATCTAAATATCGGGATTGTTCCGTCTGCCTCCGCCTCATAAAATCAAGCGTTGCACCAAAGCTTGCAGGTAGAAAATTTATTTTAAAATTATTATAAACATCAATGACAGGCACACTTTTTAACCATTGTAATGGCTTCACAGATAATACATCGGGAATAGTAATCCCATACTGTATGTTTAATTTCCACATCCAATTGAATCGTTCTTCATAAATTGGAGAACGCTCAAATTCTTGAGAATAAGAATATCCAACAGATAATGCATTCAAAGTGTTCTTCATCAACCAATGATTAATTGGAATACCCAATTTTGCTTGTGTTATTGCCCAACTATCTTGCACCCGCAAAGATTGTGAGCGTGCCTTGACTGAGTTTTCTTCATTTTGTGCAAACGTATTTGCCTGGGTTTCTGACATTCCTGAATTAATTGCAGATTGATATGCTGCATTGCGAGCTTGCAAGGCTGCTTCAGTTAAATTTATATCATTATTAGCAACATATTCAGGATTATCAAATTGCTCAGAATGTGTGGCTGTTATTGGCAATCTCATTTGCGAGAAGCTCTTCGGTGCAAATTTTTCAAGATTACCATTTGCAGTAACTGACCAACTTGAAGATGTGACTCTATTTCCAAATCTATCTTCAATTTTATGAAAATTTGGTTGATACCTTGAGAAGTTCACTGAGACTTCACCTAAATCGGCTAATTTAAGATTTGCATTTCCCACTCCTGCCCAATCTTGATGCTTTTCGGGATCAATCAGTCTGAGTTCATCAACCCACATCGTCGTGGTCAATTGATTCGGGAATTGTTCAGGTGGGTTTTTAACTCCAAATCCAAAAAATTGCACACGAGTCAAAATCGGATTCCCTCTGATTACGAAAGTAGCAAGCGTGTCATTTTTTGCAGGAAAAGTTTGGATATTATATAATTGAGAAGTATCTCGTGTTTGCTTGATAGATGTAAGTTCTGTCAAATCGATTGAAATATCCTGCCAGCCGCGTAGTAGTGGTCTGCGATATTCATAATAATTTAACGAATCTACACCAAAACGTAAGTATGCATAAGCTTTTGGTATTGATTTACCCCAAATTTGAGCGGGCATTGTTCCATCGCCGTGAATGAAAAATTTCAGAGTTTTGTAATAAAAAATATCAAGACTTTGAAATATACGGGTTGCCATTCTTTCTTCGCCAAAATTCAGGTTTTGGACTGACATTGCAATAGATTGCTCATTTTGTTTAATATCAGTATAAGGATCGGTGTTATTCAAAACACGTGGTTGAGTCACACCAGGAGGCATTTCATAAAAGTCAGGTGCATTGGCATTTTCCCATAAATTAACAAATGACACTTGTAAGATACTATCATTTTTTGGAACACTTTGGAAATCATTTACCCTTTGCCATTGCGAACCAACAAGTCTCCAATCTGCAATTATAAGTTTTGCTTTTCCACCTTTTAACGTCATTCGCACATATTGAATATTCGAAAACGAAGGATTCCCGACGCTTGCATTTGGCTTCCTAATTGGTATTCGATAAAGATACCAATTTTTTGCAGGATTGCCACCTACGATTTGGGGATTTAAATTGGGATTAGGAGTAATATCAACATCATAAGAAAAGTAGCTATCTGCAAGGGAAATTGTTTGTCCATTGTTTTGGTTCAAGATTTCTTGGTCGGGGAATTGTCCTAATTCAGAATATTTAGAATTATTTTCAAAATTATTATATCGAATAAAATCAGTTCGTCCTCTCGCATCGTCATTTTTTCCAAAGTCGAAGAAATAATCGTCTCTTGCAGGGTCAGTTTCATTGTTTAGTGGAAATGGGTATTCTTCTTGCTCTTGTGTGTTGTCCTGAGCATCAATACCAATATCTTCACCAGCATCGATTATCCCATTCGGAAAAGGACTCGCTGTTGTTATACCATCTTCGGTATCTAATTTTCCATTTGGAATAATATCTTCGCTGATTTGCCCCAGATCAATGCTCATTTTTGTCCCAGGTTCATATTCTTCTACATACATCATTATTTCTATAAATTCTATGTTATCCTGGTCGAAATTTGTATAAAATGATGAAAGTAGTCTTTGCATACCTCCCCAAATTTTCGGGCGATTTTCCGATTTTAAGCTAAACGCGTTGTTTCGATCGTAATGTTCTCCATCCAGAGTATCAAGGAATTCAGGATTCTTATTATAAATACCTCGAAAATCAGGATTGAAATCCACATATATAGGACTTAGGAATTGTCTTCCTTGAATATAATTCTGATTGTTCGGATAGACGTCAATTATCGGAATCCTCGGGATAAAATATTGATACCAGAACATTTGTCCTCTATATAGATTGCGTCCTACAGCTGAAGTATCAATGTTGTTGTCGACGGGAGCGGAACTGTGTTGCCATTGAGTGGGAGTTAGTCCGAGCGAAATATATCTTTGCGCTGCTTCAAAGTCATCAATATAAACAACGGACGAATTATGATCTGAAGCAATTTCTGATGTCCTTTTATTGGGATTTGGCATCATTAATGCCCATTCTCCCTGCATATTGAAGTTGGAAGGTGCTTTTGTGTCATACAAAGGTAAAAGATCAAGAGCTTTGGTAAGCCATGGCATATCAAGGTTGAATTTTGCATCAAAACCCATCATAGTATTTGCAACAGGTTCATCACCAAGCCGCACTCTATCGATAACGGCAGATTGATTATAGAACATGAAAGTGCCACCAATCGATGCATTGCTAAATCGAGTTTTAAAAAGTTGGTAATCTGCCCGCAGACCCGCTAAAGTCTTCGTCGATGTAAGCATTAGATCTTGTTGCTCATATTCAACTTTGAGATTAGCATTAGGAAGCGATGCACGTGCATTACGTATTGTCAATATTCCTGAATAATAATCAACAATATAGTCCTGATATTCACGGAGTGGAGCGCCATCAAGAGTCACACGCACACTTCCCGGGGAAAGATTAAATGCTCCAAGTGCAATTCGATTAGTTGCTCGTCCTGAAATCTGACCAGATATAACAAAACGGTCTCTTGCTGTATTTCGCGCAGCAATGTCATAAGTGGTATCATAAACTTGCTCAAAAGTATACTGCTCGGCAAGTTCGGGATTCCCAATTTTATTGAAATACGCACGAAGTCCATTAGAAAAAGGCTTAGAATTCGGAAAAGTTATCTCCCCTGTTGTTGCATCAAAGAAAGGAACTCGGAGATCGAAAATACCATCAGGCGGAGCGGAACCTGATGAGTTGTTTACTTGGTCAACACCGAATATAGTTACAAGCTTATCGGGTGCGCCTTGCAAGACATCCGTTGAATCATTATTGGATCGTATATACCAGAGATTTATATTTGTATTGGAGATGTCAACATTCGTCATTGCATTAATTTGGTAAATGTTCTTCATCTGGCGATCCCAAAGTAATTTATAGCTTGGCAACATATTCGGTCTATAAACAAGCCGGAGCATAAGTGTGTCTTTATCGCCATTATTACGACTGAAAGTACCATAAAATATATTATCACTACTATCAAGAGAGGGTCCTTCAATTGCATAAGAAACAGCGTAATACCTGTCTTGTCGTAAGTTTTTGATAGTAAGTGTTCCCAAGTTGGCATTGTAAGAATATTGAGTGGAATCCATTAGCATAAAATTACCCCGCTCAACAATTCCCGTCTGAATTGGACGTGATTTTTCTGCGGCAGTATATGTTTCATTGCTTCGCAGTCCACGTAAATCGGCGATTGCTACACCATTGCCTGCGTGCAGCACTCCCTCACGAGTATCATTAGTGGATTCCCATAGCTGCAAGTATTTCACACGATAGTATTGAGCTGCGGGCGTGTTCGGTATCACAGGAGTGGAATTTTTGAAATAATCATCATAAATTGGCTGATAGACTGTATCCAAAAAGAAATGATTCTTTGCAAAATCATAAGCACGTATAGCAAATGGTTGTGTGCTTGTTCCCCCGCGGACATCCACAAATTTTCGCTGTGCTCGTCTCTGAGAAAACACAGATTTCAAGAATAAAGGACCAAATTGAAAATCTGCCCGAACGCCAAAAAGAGATTGACCACCACCGATTAATGTTGAAGGAATTGGGAAATTGATATTTCCTACTTCCACTAATCGAACAATATCATCATCATAACCATCATATCCAACTTTAAATTGATTGTTGTTGTCAAAAGTTGAACGAGTATTCCAATTGGTGCCAAATTGAAGTTTATCGCCAATTTTAGCATTTACATTGATCCGAATATCTTGATTAAAAATAGGGCTGGATTGGTTTTGACCAAATGCAGAGACAGTCCCGAGATTTTGCGTATCAAAACGCCATCCGATCCTCAAATTGACTTCTCCATTTACTGTGATGCTCAGTTCGGGTTTCCCAAATATTCCCATAATTGCATTTTGCGGTATTGGGATGGAAATACCTGTTGCTGAAGCAATCATTCGCGATATATCACCCTGAGAAAGAGATTTAGCAAGATCATGCCTTGTCAGAATTGAGTCCCAAATTTCATTGTTTAATTGCTTCTTGCGTAATGCCAAATATTCGTCAAGCGTAAGTGTGTATGAATAGCTAACTTGGTTCGAATCTATTTGATCAAAAGTAGTGACATTGCGTCCGAGAGTATCTACAATATTTGTTTGTTCAAAACCTTGAGGAATCTTATTCTTATTCAATTCGAGAGTGGGATTTTCAAAGCCACTTCGACGGAAATCGTTTAAGTGAAAAAATTTCAGATTTGCAATATTAGTATCCGCAGGACTCTGTTGATAAAGTGAATCGAGATTTAATTCAAGTGGATTTTGAAATAGGAGTAATGAATTCAAGTAATTAAAAAGCAAATAATTCAATTTGGTATTTGACCAATTCGAGTATAAACTTAATTGATTACTTTCTTTACCTGTGGTTTCTGATACAGCATAGAGTTGCATATATGCAAACAAACAGATACAGAGTAATGGACAATATTTGGTTCTTTTCCTCAATCAATAAAAGATTTTGTTGAACAATATAAGTTTGAGTTTATTAACTTTTGTAAAGCTGAACCAATTTTGCCTCTTTTATGTTGTCTGCAAATGAAATTTATTCTAAATTAAAAAAAAGTTTGAAATAAAATAATATTTACTCAATATTTTTAGAAAGTGGATCTTCATTTTCTTTAGGTAACTCAAAATGGAGCTTGCCTTCATATAATTCTTTCATTGCAATAAAAGTTGGCTTGGGGATAATATCGAAGTCTTTGCTGATTTCATAAAGTTCATGGCGTGCATCATCGGATTCTTCAATATTGCCAAGATAATCCCTTGCGCGCATATTAAATTCGCTTTTGATTTGGTCATTTATTTGTCGGGCTCTCATTCCAAGCGCAACGATAGATTGATATATCGACCCTTTCTCGGATTCCTTCATTCTCAATAATATTGGATTTACAATATACTTTGCCATAATGTTTATATTTAAAATAGTTTACAAAATTACACAATTATTTTCTATTATAGTAAAAATTAAAGAAATACTCTAATTAAAAAAACTTTTGCAATTATTATTTCTAATTTATAAATTTTTGCTAATTTTAAAATTATTATAACGAATTAAAATGAAAAAACTTTATTATTCAATTGGAGAAGTTTCGCAATTGTTAAATGAGGAGCAATACACCCTTCGATACTGGGAAAAAGAATTCCCTATTGTGAAACCGCACAAAAATCGTGGTGGAAATCGTGTCTATTCTCCAACGGATTATGAAATTCTTGTGCTAATTCATAAATTATTGAGAGAAAAAGATTATAATATCAAAAAGATTAGTGAAGTTTTTTCTTCATTTGATTCAAAAGCTGATATTATTAAAGAAAAAGATAAAATACTTAGCTCAAATATGATGCTAAAGCCACAACCAATTCGTAAAGCAATTCCTGAGAATAAAACATCGGCAGCACCATACAATAAAGCAATGGATATTATCAATGAAATCCTTGATATTTTAGATGAATAATTGATTATTTGTAATTTTGTATTTTAAAAAAAATGGAAAAACAATGCGAGCAAAAACTGATTATTTAAATCCCGAAAATGTTGTAAAACACATAGATATTAAAAGTTTCAATTCAATTCCCATAATAGATGCAATGGGCGATACCGCCTTTCAAGCACGCAATCTTAGCCGAGCATCCCAAATTGCCAATAGAATGGTTGCAGATACCGGTTGCTCAATATTCCTTACTCTTGGAGGCTCACTAATCAGCGCGGGTATGAAAGGAGCGATCGTAGAATTGATGAAAAACAGTATGATTGACGCAATTATTTCGACAGGTGCTAATATTGTCGATCAAGATTTTCTGGAGGCTCTCGGATTTTTTCATTATAAAGGCACTCAGTTTGTGGATGATAATGAATTAAGGGAATTGATGATTGATAGGATTTATGATACATTTATTGATGAAGATGACTTGCGAGTTTGCGATATGACAATTGCGGAAATCACTAATTCATTGGACCCACGTCCATACAGTTCCCGTGAATTTATTCGAGAAATGGGGCGTTGGCTTGTTCTAAATGAAAAAGGCGAAGGTTCAATTGTTCGCACAGCATTTGAAAAGAGCATACCAATATTCGTCCCTGCTTTTTCAGACTGTTCGGCGGGCTTTGGATTTGTGCATCATCAATATAACGCCAAAGGTCCGACTTCTTCAATCGATTCCGCAAAAGATTTCCTTGAATTAACAAAGATAAAAATTGAAGCAAATCAAACGGGTATCCTAATGTTGGGTGGGGGTGTCCCCAAAAACTTTACTCAAGATGTTGTAGTTGCCGCTGAAGTTCTGGGCAATGACGTTCCAATGCATAAATATGCCATTCAAATCACTGTTGCTGATGAACGCGACGGTGGCTTATCGGGTTCAACCCTGAAAGAAGCAAGCTCTTGGGGAAAAGTAGAAACTACTTATGAGCAAATGGTATTTAGCGAAGTGACAATTGCATTTCCACTTCTTGCCTCATATATTTATCATAAAGGTGAATGGAAAAACCGCAAAGAGAGAAGATTTTCTGATTTTCTTGATTTGAACAGCTAATTGTTGATTAGCAACTTCAGAGTTTTTCTCTGCTGATTATTTTCTAAAACAAGCAAATAAACACCGCTCGGAATTCGGGATGTGTTTATTTGTATTGATCTTCCCAAAATATTATATTCCAAATTATCAATCTTTTGACCATATATATTGTATAAAGCAATATTTCGGACAGAATTGATAAAGTCTCCATTTGAAAATTCTACAATTTGTAAATTTTCTACTGAATAATTCA
>DIEP01000119.1 GCA_002418685.1 Ignavibacteria bacterium UBA5771 | reverse complement strand
TGGAGTGGAGGTGACGAGCAAAAGCGTTCGTCGAGAGAGAATGGGTCATATTATGCTTGCGGTCCCCGTAGTGCATATCTGGTTCATGCGTTCTCAACCAAACAAAATCGCAGCAGTTCTCGGACTTCTCTTTCAAGACCTTGAGCGAATCGTTTATTATGAATCTTATGTCGTTGTTCAGCCAGGAAGCACAAGCTTACGACCAAAAGATTTATTGACTGAAGAAGAATACCTCAAAACCCTTGCGAACTTGCCAAAATCTGAACTTGCTGCTGATGATGAGGACCCTAATAAATTTATAGCACTGATTGGTGGAGAAGCAATTAAGGAACTTCTTCGACGAGTTGATGCAGATAAAGAATATACAGTTGCAAAGGAAGAATTGAAAAATGAGACTTCTCAACTTAAGAAAGCTGAATTATTGAAACGCCTTCGAGTGCTTGATGCCTTCCGCAAGAAAGAAAATTCTGAGTACTTAAATGAACCAAGTTGGATGGTGCTTGACGTAATACCAGTTATCCCCCCCGATTTGCGACCACTTATTCCATTAGATGCAGGGCGGTTTGCGGCTTCTGATTTGAATGAATTATATAGGCGCGTTATAATACGTAATAATCGACTTAAACGACTTATTGACATCAAAGCTCCTGAAGTTATCTTGCGAAATGAAAAAAGGATGCTCCAAGAAAGTGTTGATGCTGTTTTTGATTCGACTAAAAAAGTTAATAAAATTGAAGTTGCACGTTCCCTTAAATCTCTTGCAGATACTTTGAAGGGCAAACAAGGACGTTTTCGTCAAAATCTTCTTGGTAAACGTGTTGATTACTCAGGTCGTTCGGTTATCGTTGTTGGTCCTGAACTCAAACTTCACGAATGCGGTATTCCAAAAGATATGGCTGTTGAACTTTTCATACCATTTATCATCCGTAAATTAATAGAAAAAGGATTTGCCAAAACTGTTAAATCGGCTAAGAAACTTGTAGAAGATAAGACCGATGAAGTTTGGGATATACTCGAAAAAGTCATTGAAGGACATCCTGTATTGCTAAATCGTGCACCAACATTGCACCGTCTTGGTATTCAAGCATTCCAACCAAGACTAATAGAAGGCAAAGCAATACAATTGCATCCGTTAGTTTGTACTGCTTTTAATGCTGATTTCGATGGAGACCAAATGGCAGTGCATATCCCGCTCAGTCATGAAGCTCAGTTAGAAGCTTTGCTTCTTATGCTCGCACCAAATAATATTATGCATACGCAGAATGGCGACCCAATCGCTGTTCCTTCTCAAGATATGGTTCTTGGTCTTTATTATTTAACGAAAAATAGGCCCGGTGCAATCGGTGAAGGTAAAATGTTCAGCAACATCGAAGAAATGATCAGCGCAATGAATTCAGATAAAGTGGAAGTCGGAACAAAAATCAAAATTCGCATTAATAAAAAATTAATAGAAACAACTGTTGGAAGAGTTATTTTCAATCAGATTGTCCCCACAGAACTCGGATATATCAATGAATTATTGACAAAGAAAAGATTGCGAATTTTTATTGGTCAAAGTTTCCGTTCCGCAGGACTTGCTCGGACTGTTGAATTCCTTGATGATATGAAGGACCTTGGATTCAATTATGCAACAATAAGTGGTCTATCTGTAAGTATTGACGATGTTCTTATTCCGCCCGAAAAGACTGAAATTATTGATCAAGCTCAAGAAAAAATCGATACTTTCGAAAAAGCATTCAGAAATGGCGTGCTTAGCTTTAATGAAAGATATAATAAAATAATTGATACTTGGGATAACGCCACAAATAGAGTAGCTGATAAATTATATAGCGAGTTAGCAAAAGATAGGCAAGGATTCAATCCATTCTGGATGATGCTTGATTCGCAAGCACGTGGTTCAAAAGAGCAAATACGACAGCTTGCAGGTATGAGAGGTCTAATGGCAAAACCAAAGAAATCTACTACGGGCTCATCATCAGAATTAATTGAAAATCCAGTGGTTGCTAATTTTAAAGAAGGGCTTTCAATACTTGAATATTTTATTTCTACTCACGGAGCTCGAAAAGGACTTGCCGATACAGCTTTGAAAACTGCTGATGCGGGTTATCTAACTCGAAGATTGCACGACGTTGCTCAGGACCTTGTTATTTCTGAACCTGATTGCGGAACAATTAGAGGTGTGGATATTACAGCTCTCAAAGATGGCGAAGAAGTTAAAGAATCGCTTGGCGAACGCATACTTGGAAGAGTCGCTCTTGTTGATGTGGTTGATCCTCTTACTGAAAGAGTAATTATGAAAGCAGGCGAACTTATTAACGAAGAATTAGCAATCGAAATAGAGCAATCAGCAATTGAAAGTGTAAAAATCCGATCTGCTTTGACATGCCAATCAAAACATGGCGTATGTGCTAAATGCTATGGTAGAAATCTTTCCACAGGTAAGTTTGTGGATATTGGTGAAGCCGTTGGAACTATTGCATCGCAATCTATTGGCGAGCCAGGCACTCAGCTGACATTACGAACATTCCATACAGGTGGTGCTGCCGCCTTGATTGCTGCTCAATCATCTGTTACTGCAAAATTTGATGGCAAAGTTAATTTCGAAAATATTAGATATATCAGCTATCAAGGTGATGAAAGTGAAGTGATGATTTGCGTAAGCCATAGCGGTTCAATAAATATTTTTGATGAAGAGAATAATAGAATTCTCACGAAATATGATGTATCTTATGGTGCAGAATTGAAAATTAAAGAGGGACAGAATGTCACCAAAGGACAAATACTTTATGAATGGGATCCTTATAATTCTACGATAATCTCAGAATATGGTGGAAGACTGCGTTTTAAAGATTTAATTTATAATGTCACATACAGAGAAGTAAACGATGAACAAACGGGCCATATTAGCAAATTTGTTATTGATTCCAAAGATAAAACTAAATCACCTTCTATCGAAATTCTAGATGATGATGAGAACGTTATTAAAACTTATAATATTCCATCAAAAGCGCAATTACGTGTGGAAGACTCCGAAATTATTGGGGTTGGAACTCACCTTGCAAAAATTCCACGAGACCTTGGCAGAACGACTGATATTACGGGAGGTTTGCCACGTGTCACTGAATTATTTGAAGCTCGAGCTCCACAAAATCCTGCTGTTGTTGCAGAGATTGATGGTGTGGTTGCCTTTGGCAAGCCAAGAAGAGGTCAAAGACATTTGACTATAACTTCGCATGATGGTTTAACAGTTCGTGAATATGATATTGCCTTTGGTAAATATATCCTTGTGCAAGATGGCGATATAGTTCGCGCTGGCGATAGATTAACTGAGGGACCAATCAATCCGCATGATATTCTTCGCATCAAAGGTCCTTTCGCAGTTCAAGAATATTTAGTCAATGAAATTCAAGATGTGTATCGTATGCAAGGTGTGAAAATTAGCGATAAGCATATCGAGGTAATTGTTCGACAGATGATGCAGAAAGTTCGCATACTTGAGTCAGGCGATTCTGAATTTCTTGAAAATGATTTGGTCGATCGTATTCGTTTCGATGCCGGTAATTCGAAATTGAAATCTATGGTAATCATTACTGATCCAGGCGATACGGAATTTTCAGAAGGTCAATTAGTTTCTAAAAAGAAATTCCGCGAAGTCAATCAAATCATCAAGAAAAAGACCAAAAAGACTGCTGAATCACGCCAAGCTGAAAGTGCAACAGCAGAACCAATTCTTTTGGGTATTACTCAAGTATCTCTTTCGACTGATAGCTGGTTATCAGCTGCCTCTTTCCAAGAAACCACAAGAGTGCTATCCGAAGCAGCAATCCAAGCAAGGGTTGATAGATTTTTAGGTTTGAAAGAAAATGTTATAGTTGGACAACCAATTCCCGCGGGAACAGGTCTTAGAAGATACTCATCTATGCTTATCCAGAGCGATGTTGGAGATATTTTCGGAAGAGCTAATCGCACCTTTGTTGAGGAGCAAATCGAGACCAATCCTGAATATGATAGTGGTTCTGAACTTGTCAAAGGTTCATATTATATTGAGGATGAAGAAAGTGAATATATTCCTGGAGAAGATGCGCAACTAGAAGATATAGATATTGATGAGATAGAAGAATAGATTCATATATGTAGGGCAGATTCCAAAAATTTGCCCTACATATTTTTATATATCATTTTTTATTTTTAAGTGTGAAATGATACAAAGAGATCCCAACACTTACCGCCACATTCAGTGATTCTGCCTTTCCATATCCTTCGATTACAAATGTGCTTTCAACACAGTTCAAAACTTCTTCTGATACTCCGTGAGATTCATTACCAAAAATAATTCCAAATTTCTTTGGGGGTTGAATTTCATTAAGAGATTTATCGGAATGCACATCGGAAGCATATAATTTGAATTTTGGATATTTCTCCTTTAATAATTCAGGAAGATTATCTGTTTCATAAAAATCAAGGTGGAATATAGACCCCATCGATGACCGAACTGCTTTTGGGCTAAATATATCTGCTGAATCGCTTGTGACAATGATCTGATTTATTCCAAACCAATCAGCGGTGCGAAGAATTGTGCCAACATTGCCTGGGTCTGAAATCCCATCGAGAGCAATAAATGGTTGAGTTATGTCAAGTTTGTTTTCCTTCTTCTGAGCAACTGCAATGATGCTTTGGGGTGTTTTTGTGTCAGTGATCTGGTCAAAAACATATTTTGGTGCTGTATAAATAGGTGCTGCTTTTTCCGCAAATTTATCGAGAATTTCTATTATGTCGGCAGATGGCAAATCTCTAATTACTATTAAATCTACAACAAAATTACTATTTAATAAATCACCACAAAGTTTTTCCCCTTCTATTAAAAAAAGAGATTTCTCGTCTCGAAATGTCTTATGCGATAGAGACTTAACGCTTTTGCGTAATCTCTGTGTTAAGGGCATGGAATAATACATTTGAATTACATTTTTTTAAATTTTTAAAAATAAGAATTTTTCACAAAATTCATTAACTTTTTTCAAAATAAAAATCTCCTTTCGAATTTACACCAAGAGTGATTTTATCATTTATAATGAATTTTCCTGAAATAATATCTTTGGCAAGTGGATTTGTAATATATCGCTCAATTGCCCTTTTAAGTGGTCTTGCACCAAAATTAGGATCATATCCAAGTTCTGCGATTCTCTCAATTGCATCGTTGGTAATTTCTAAATTGATTTTCTCATCTTCCAATCTCTTTTTCAAAATATCAACTTGTAATTTTGCGATTTCCACAATTTCGTCTTTTGTCAAAGGTTTAAAAAGCACTATATCATCAATTCGATTTAGAAATTCGGGTCGCAATATACCTTGCAAAATCTTCAGCACTTCACTTTCCACTTCATCATAAACATAATCATATTCTTCGGGTCGAACAAGTGAGAATTTTTCTTGAATAATATCAGTCCCGATATTGGATGTCATTATTATTATTGTATTTCTGAAATTCACAGTTCTTCCTTTGCCATCTGTCAATCTTCCATCATCAAGCACTTGCAATAGCACATTGAATACATCTGTGTGTGCTTTTTCAATTTCATCAAGAAGAACCACCGAATACGGACGTCGCCGAACAGCTTCGGTTAATTGCCCACCTTCTTCATATCCAACATATCCAGGAGGAGCGCCAATAAGCCGAGACACGCTAAATTTTTCCATATATTCGCTCATATCAATGCGGACTATTGCAGATTCATTATCGAATAAAAATGTTGCAAGTGAGCGTGCAAGCTCAGTTTTGCCAACTCCTGTGGGACCTATAAATAAAAATGTCCCTATGGGTTTATTGCTGTCTTGCAATCCCGCACGTGAGCGTATTATTGCATTTGAGACCTTTTCCACCGCGATATTTTGTCCAATAACTCGTTCGTGTAGCCGTTGCTCGATGTTCGCAATCTTTACTCTTTCGCTTTCGACCATTCTTGCAACGGGAATCCCTGTCCATTTGGAAACAATCTCGGCAATTTCTTCTTCGCCCACTTCTTGACGAAGCATTGAGCCATTCTTTTGAATTTTTTCGTATTGTTCGCTTGCTTCTTTGAGTTGCTTTTCTAATTCATATAGTTTGCTATAGCGGATTTCGGCAACTTTTTCAAGATTTCCCTCACGTTCATAATTTTCGGCTTGCAAACGAGAAGATTCGATTTCTGCTTTTAAATTTTGGATTTTTTGGATTACACTCTTCTCAAATTCCCATTTTTCACGGAGGTCTGCTTCTTTTTTCTTTAATTCACTAATTTCCTCGTCTATTTCTTCAAGTCTTTGTCGTGTTGGATTGAGAATTTCCATAAAATAAGTCTAATAATTTCCAATAAATATCTGATTTATAGACGAATAAAAAGAATAAAAATTAAATAGTTCCGTAATTTTGAAATAATAATAAAATAATATAATTTTATTATTATATAAAATCAAATTTTCAAATTATGATTCTTTATTACAACATCAAAAAAAATTCAATATATTTACTATGAATTTCTTCATCAAAGCCATACTCTCGATAACTAATAAGCTCATTAATATTCTAACATTATATGAAAAAATATGAAAAAAATTAATATAATTGCTGATAATTCTATTCCCTTAATTGATAAATGCTTAACAAATCAATGCGAAATCATTGTAACCGATTGGACAAAGATAGATAATAATGCTCTGAAGCAAAACAATACAGACGCACTTTTTATTCGTTCCACTGTCAAAGCAAATCGCCAATTACTTGAAAATACGAATGTGAAGTTTATTGCAACAGCAACTTCCGGTTATGATCATTTTGATATAAATTATTTAGAGGAAAATCGAATCGCTTATTTTTCTGCAGCGGGATGCAATGCTAATTCCGTGGCAGAATATGTCATTTATGCAATTATCAAGTGGATAATGAGCAAAAATATTCTATTAGAAAATATTAATATTGGCATAATTGGTTTTGGAAATATCGGTAAATTGGTTGCCCGCTATTCTCAATCATTGGGATTCCATATTTTAGTAAATGATCCTCCCTTGAATGATAATAATTTTGATTTTCCTCCTTATGTCAAATATGCTGATCTTAGTGAGATATTTGAAAAATGCGATATCATCACAAACCATGTTCCACTGACTAATTCAGGAAAGTATCCTACGAAATATTTACTCAATCGCTCTTTATTTGACAATCTTAAAAAAGGGACGCTGTTCATTCATCCATCTCGCGGTGGAGTAGTAATTGAAGCAGATTTGCTCGATTTTATTGATGAAAAACAAATCACAACCGTCATAGATGTTTGGGAGAATGAACCTGACTTTAATTCGCAAATAGCTAATTCGTCAATTCTTGCAACTCCGCACATTGCAGGATATTCGTATAATGGAAAATTAAAAGGCACAATGCAAGTTCTCCAACATTTTGAAAATTTTTATGGTATTAAACCTAACTATGATATTTTAATAGAGGAAATAAATAAATATAGTGGAAAGAAATACATAAGTATTGATAATTATTGGGAAATATTTAGAATTTTAAATGACAATCGTGATTTTGAAGGCGATTTCCAGAAAATGCTCGAAGCTTCTAAATTGGATAAATTAGGAAGGCAGACATTTTTTCAAGAAATACGGAAAAATTATCCAAAACGATATGAAACTTTGAGTTTATACAATAATATTTTTTAAGGTTCTTGTAAATGATAAACCACATTGCATCATATCCAATGAAGCAAGATTTTTATAATTAAGATTAATATGGCACAAAGAATAGAAAGATTGAATATTAGCATTATCGGAAAAACAAATGCGGGCAAATCAAGTTTGCTCAATTTACTCACGGGACAAAAAGATTTCGCAATTGTTGATCCAACTCCTGGCACTACTGCTGATAATGTAGTCTCTTTAATGGAAATACACGATTTGGGACCTGTGAAAATATTCGATACAGCAGGTATTGATGAAGCAGGAGAACTTGGTGAAAAGAAGCGTGGCAAAGCTATGACTGCTCTTGATGAATCAGATTTATGTCTCCTTGTGATAGATTTTCTGAATGCAATTAAGGAACAATCCTTAGTATCAGAAAAGGAGCTTTTCGATTATGCAATGGAATTAAATAAGCAAGTGCTTATTATTTATAATTTATTTGAAAATAAAAATAATTTATCTCAAGATGAAATCGAATTTTGGCAAAAGAAAATTGATGAAAATTTTGATGTGCCAAGCATTATTTTAAATGTTTCTGACTTATCTAATCAAAATAAATTGATTGAATTTATTTTAGAGAATTTCAAATACGAGCCAATTAATTTCGAGATGCTACCTTGCCTTGCCGAAAATGGATGCGTAATATTAAATATCCCAATGGATGAAGAAACTCCCGAGCTGCGGCTACTGCGTCCTCAAGAGATGGTAATCGAGCGACTTTTAAGGAAATATATTTCCCCTGTTTTATTCCGAATGAGCCTCGCAAAAGCACGTTCAAGCGATTTACAAGAAGTCGAGGGCGAAAAATTGAGATATTTGAAACTTGTGCAAAGCTTGCGCGATTCGTCTGTTGGATTACAAATGATTATTACAGATAGTCAAGCATTTGATATTATTGGAAAATGGTCGCCCGAAGGAATACCATTCACTTCTTTTTCAATTATAATGACGAACTTTATGACTTATGGCAATATGCAGTATTTGGTGGAGAGCACTGCTGCCATTGATAATCTTAAAGAAAATGATACTGTATTAATTGCAGAATCTTGCAATCATAACCGAAAATGCGATGATATTGGAACAATTCAATTACCGCGATTATTGCAAAAAAGAATCGGAAAAAAATTAAATTTTGAATTTTCCTTCGGTCGTGTTTTCCCTGATAATCTCAATAAATATGCTATGATAATTCATTGCGGTTCGTGTATGACTGACAGGCAAATGTATGCTCGCCGACTTGGAAATGCTGAAAACCAGCAAATTCCATTCACAAATTATGGTATGGTATTATCTTATTGTCAAAATAAAAATACATTTTCCAAAGCCCTTGCACCATTCGGAATTGAATTATGATTTATGTAAATAAAATATGCCATTGCGAACTCGTATTCTAATGAAGAAATCTCTTAACAAAGAAAAAATGATATTATCAAACCGCTCTTTTAAAAATAAATTTCGCGAATATCCCTTTTTTTTGCAAAATTTTCCTTAATTTAACAAAAAAAGTGAGATTCAATTGCAAAACGGAAATTATGTCTTAATTCTCCATACACATTTGCCGTGGGTTTTGCATCACGGAATATATCCCGCGGGAGTAGATTGGCTTAATGAAGCAGTAGCAGAGTGCTATATTCCATTGCTAAATGTTTTCAACGATTTGCTCAATGAGGGGATTTCGCCTAATGTGACGCTCGATATTTCCCCCGTATTATGCGAACAGATGGAAAATCCCGATTTTAAGCAAATATTTGTTAATTATTGCGATGCAAGAATTGATGCTGCACGCAAAGACCATCTGGACTTTCTGCATTGGGGTTATGACCCTCATCATATATGGCTTACTGAATATTGGGAAAATTTCTACACTGAACGCAAAAATGATTTTCTCGAAAAATACAATAGCTCAATTATCAATGCTCTCCGCGAATTGCAAGATAAAAATGCAATTGAAATTATGACTTGCGGAGCAACTCACGCTTATTTCCCTTTGCTTGGTTCCGATAAAAGCATAAATCTTCAAATTGCTGCTGCAATCGACAATTATAAAAAATATTTTGGCAGAGAACCGCGTGGGATTTGGCTTCCCGAGTGTGCTTATCGCCCCGGATATGAGTGGCAATCGCAAATTCCCGTCAAACCCTTCAATGAAAAGCATTATCGTCCTGGAATTGAACAATTTTTATACAAGCATAATCTTGATTATTTTGTGATTGATGAAAAATTGATTCAAAATTCTGTTCCAATTGGAGCATTTGACGTTGAAAGAAAATTCTTCAATTCAATCAATTCGCCATATTTCCAACCTGTTCCTTGGAATTTTGACAAATCGCCAATGCGAACGTATCTTGTGGCTTCGAGCGATAAAGTTGAGTATGGTTATGCTGCTGAATTCGCTCGTCATCACGATTTATCAATGCTTGTGTGGAGTGGCGAAATTGGTTATCCCGGCGAACCTGATTATTTGGATTTTCATAAGCGACATTTAAATTCTTGGTTGAGATATTGGCGCGTGACTGATAATAAAGCCGATATGATGTATAAGGCTCTCTATCATCCCGACTGGACACAGAAAAAGATAGATTTACAATCTAATCATTTTATTCATAATCTTGAAAATTCCATAAATTATTATCATAATTTGACGGGCAAATTTGCAACGCTGACTACTCCATTCGATACAGAACTGTTTGGGCATTGGTGGTTCGAAGGTCCTGAATTTATCCGTGCAGTCATCAGAGGATTGCATAATTCTCCTTGGGTGAAAATTGTGAAGGCTTCCGAACAACTTGAAATAACTAAACCGCAAGAAGTGGTTACAATTCCCGAAGGATCATGGGGCGTAAATAGTGACCATACCGTTTGGATAAATGAGCAGAATAAATGGACTTGGGAAATGATTTATAATGATGAGCTGCGATTCAATACCATGCTTGAACAATTCCCATTTTTGCTATCTTCCAATAATGAGAAAAAAGAGGATATTAGCAAGCAAACTCTATCCAATCCAAGTAATGAAGAAATAAATATAATTAAGCGGCTTTGCTTGCAAGCACTTCGCGAATTAATGCTCACACAGTCATCAGATTGGCAATTTTTAATTTACACAAATGCTTCAAAGGATTATGCAGAGCAACGCTTTTTCTTTCATCATTCGGATTTCAATCGCTTGTGCGATCTTGCGTTGAAATTTGCAAATGAACATAATCTAACAAATGATGAATGGCTTTATATCAGCGAAATCGAAGAAAGAGATGATATATTCCCTGAATTGCAAATTGATGGCTGGAAAGAATTGGAATATTAATGGACAAACAAACACAGAAAAAATTTATTAATTCCCTTTTAATTATTGTATTTGCTAATGTAATTGGTGGAGGATTTTTTATCCTTGCATTTTATTTGTCAAAGCAGAGCATCTTCCTCTATCTCGGGCTGGGCGTTATTATATTCACGCTAATAGCAATGGCAATACTTTATTATAGAATTCGAAAGACATTATAACAAAATAACAAACTTCAATTATTTTTATTTCGTCTGTTTTTCAAAATGCTCGAATAATGTTTAGATTTGCTAATCCTGAATATTTGTGGTTATTTCTTGCAATACCTTTTGTAATAATTCTTTTTTGGATGTGGCGGCTCAATCGCAAAAAGAAATTGCAATCTTTTGCTGATAATCAATTGTTGGACGTTCTGATTAAGGATGATTCCAAATATAAACCCTTTATTAAATTGATTTTATCTATTTTGATAATGAGTTCGCTTATAATTGCACTTGCAGGACCTCAGATTGGCTCGAAATTAGAGAAAGTAAAACGTTCAGGAATAGAAATAATGTTCGTGCTGGACGTGTCAAATTCAATGCTCGCCGAGGATATTCAACCGAATAGATTGGAACGTGCAAAACAAATAATAGTTAGGATGCTTGACAATTTGCAGCAAGACAAAGTGGGATTAATCGTATTTGCAGGTAATTCGTTCCTCCAAGTGCCATTGACGACTGATTATTCGGCAGTGCGGTTGCTTCTTCCAATTATTGGACCTGATATGATTGGTTTGCAGGGAACTGCACTTGGCAAATCTATCGACCTTGCTCGTGTTTCCTTTTCAGAAGATAAAACTGTAAAAAAAGCAATTATAATAATTTCGGATGGCGAAAATCATGAGGATGATGCAGTCGGTGCTGCAAAAGTTGCTGCTGAAAATGGAATAAAAATTTATACTATTGGAATGGGAAGCCCAAGCGGTGCCCCAATTCCACTAAGCAAGGCAAGCAATGATTTTCTGAAAGATAAAGATGGTCAGGTCGTTATCTCAAAAATGTCTCCTGAAATGCTTACTGAAATTGCCACTTCGGGAAAAGGCAAATTTGTGATGGGTAGTCAACGTTTTTCTGATATAAGCCAGATCCTCAACGATTTATCAGGGTTGCAAAAGAAGCAGTTCGATGAAATGGTTTATACAGATTATGATGATAAATTTTATTATTTTTTATGGGCTGCTCTTGTTCTAATAATTATTGATGTGTTTATTAGCGAGAAGAGAAATCCATTTTTATCAAAATTAAAACTTTTTAAAGGTGAATAAAATGAAAAAATTATGGGTAATTGGAATATTATTTTTATTTGCAAATTCACTTTTTGCTGATAATTCCAAAGAATTTATTAAAAAAGGCAATTCATATTATTCTAATAAAAGGTATAAATCTGCGGAAGACGAGTATCGCAAAGCTCTTGAGATGGACCCAACCAATAATTATGCAAAATTTAATTTGGGCAATGCTTATTATAGGCAGGGAAATTATGAGGAAGCTCTGAAGCAATTCGATGCAGTTAATCGCAACAAAATTAATAAAAATGATCTATCCAAAGCCTATTACAATCTTGGCAATACGATGATGCAATCTAAAAAATATGAGGATGCGATTGAAACTTATAAAAAAGCACTCATAAATAATCCCGATGATTTTGATGCAAAATACAACCTTGAATATGCTCGACGTCTTCTTCAGCAGCAAATTCAAGCTCAAAATCAGCAAAATAAAAACGATAAAAAGCAACAAGGCGAACAGAAAGAAAAGGAAAACAATCAGACTAACAAAAATCAACAGAATAAGTCCAATCAAAATCAAAAGGATAACCAAGAAAATCAGCAGCAAAGCGCCCAAGAGCAACAAAATAAATCTCAAGAACAAAATAAGAATCAACAGCCAAAGATTTCCAAGCAAGAAGCAGAGCGAATTTTGCAAGCATTGAATAATGAAGAGCAAAAGCTCCAAAAGAAAATGAAAACCCTGAAAGCCGACCGAGGAAAATTAGAAAAAAATTGGTAGAAAAGGAAAATCCCTATACGACCTTCCCCCCTCTTCATAAGAGGTAAAACTTTCTCCTATTCCCCCGCTTCGTAAGAGGGGGCCAGGGGGTGTTCCCCCTCTTCTTTTTGCACAGTTGGAATATGAACACCCCTTTATCCCCGCCTGGAAACAAGTTTATCCATCCATTTACAAAATGTAAATTTCTAATGAAAGACAAAAATGTCTTAAAACTCAAATGGCACGAAGAGTAATTTTAAGGATAGTTAAAAATTGAATTTCAAATCTCTTAACATTTGGTATAGATTAATGTATTGTATGCCAAAAGCCCGACAGACATTTGGAATCGGAATTTTCTTTTTTATATAGGGATCAAATACCTCATGTGTTACGATTGTTAATTTGTGAGTGTAAGCAAATGATATTAGCCATGGGTCGGCATTATCAAGTTCATAAAATTCTTTTTTAGCATTGTTATTGTATTGAGTTTGAATCCGAGCCCAATTGATAATTATTTGATAGTTGGCGAATATTTCAGCTGTATCAGTTTCAAGAAAATAAGGAGAAAAGGTCTTTTTAGCCCATTTAGCTAATTCATCAGTTCCCTGGACTAATTCATCTTGAACCTTATCAATACTACAGATAAATCCTTGTTCAGCATATTGCAACAATCCATTCCAGAACGGCATAGCAAAATCAAACGGATAATGAAGTCGGGAAGCACTTATCAAGACATTAGAATCCATCACATATTTTAATGACTTTGATATGCTCACTTCTGATGTTCCTTAAAATATTTATCAAAAGTGCCGGGCTTCATATCAGTTAGTTTAAATGCTTCCCTAAAAGAGATTTTTCCTGTAAGAGCAGCGTTATAAATTATTTCTCCGAAACGTCTGCTTAATCTATATGGAATATTATTGTAGTAGTCCCCTCCAGAATCTTTATTTTTAGATTTACCTTTATTTAGTTGAGAATTGTAAAAATCGAAGAACTCATCCTTAGTTATGAGATTTAAATCTAATAATCTTCTTGCTATCACAATCTGACTTACTTTAAAATGATTGGCAATTTTATTATAGTCTTGTTCTTTTTTATAAATTTTGTTGAGTTCATCTTCTGGAACAAGGAATTCTGCAGCCACTTGATTACAATATATTTCAATTGCATTGTCGGCAGCTTGCATATTTCGTAGCTCGAAAGAAGCGCTTTTACCTAACCAAACATGAGCTATTTCATGTGCCAGAGTGAATATTTGAGCAGATTTTGCATCGTTATTATTGATAAAGACAAATGGTGCAATTTCGTCATTCAGCACGAATCCCCGAAATTCATCTACATTAAGTTTGCGATGAGTATTATTACCGACAATACCATTAATAACAACAAAAATTCCAGCCTTTTCTACTTGTTCGATTAAGAAATGATAATAAGAATCATCCCAACTAGAATAATCCTTTGCGTTGAAACTTTCTATCTGCAAATGTTTTTTTATGCTTTCAACAGTTTCTTTTACATCTATAGAAGTATTGACGCTACCAACATAAGGCAGAGGCGTCCATCCATAATCCAATAAAATGTCTTTTACCCATTCTTGCCTTATCTGTAATGTTTTAACAGTATCTTTAAGTTCCTCGCTTGGTTCAAACTGTTCTGCTCTTTCATTTCGGTAATGTGGTATAGGAAAAATTTGTTCGGGGAGTTCAGCTAAAAAAAAGTAGCCAAAAGGTATGTTCAATAGATGTGCAACCTGACCTAACTGAATCAACGTAGGTTTATCACTCCCATCCATCCAGGAATTGAATCGGTGAAACTTATCTTTCAGGTCTTTAACTCTGTGCGGATACAGAGTTAAAATCCTCTTGAAATGTTCAATATTTAAATCCACCTTTACCATTTTACAAAATTAATTAATTTAGGAATAAAATAGAACGTAAAAAGTTCAAGCTTTATTTTTGCTCATTCATCGAATTTCCCTTTACTAATATTTTTTGGCATTTCTTTACTTTATTTTCTTTTTAAAAAAAGATTCATACTCATTATCATCAGATAGCTTTGTTATTAGGAATTCTACCCACTCTTGCGTATAAAGATAATCATTATGTGGTTCATCATAAATACAATACTTTTGATCAGTAATTTCAGGATGTGGCGAGTTGCCTTTTGGTCTGACATTATATCTTCTCCAGCATTTTGCATGTAAATTTGAGTTAAACTTATTAACAGATCTTCCATTTCTTGTGATTTCAATGTTCCCCAGCCCTTTTTGCACAGTTGGAATATGAACACCCCTTTATCCCCNNCTCTTCAAAAGAGGGGAAACTTTTTCTATCCCCCCTCTTCGTAAGAGGGGGCCAGGGGGTGTTCTCCCCCTTATTAATTAGTTTCCGCTTTTTTAGTTTCAGCTTGTTTCATCAAAGACTCCAAAGAATGAAGCTGGCGGTGGTAAACCTGTAGGCCGGATTTTTTCTTTATCTTCAGATTGACATCAGGATACAGCAGACTAAGCCAAAGACCTAATGATATTTCATTCAAAATTTGCACGGCGTTTTCTTTATCGACTGCTACATAGAACGCTCCATAGAGCAATTCCATTCCTTTTGTCCAATTTTTCGCTTTCTCGATAATTGCATTGCGTTTTGGACAGTCATAGCCCCACTCCGCAATTTTTCCTGTAAGCCATCCGAAATCGGTAAATCGGCCATCCATCGTTAGATAGATACAGACCTCGTCTCCATCTGCGCAGTAAAATCCGCTGTGGATCAAGTAAGCAGTCTGTCCATGCATAATCTTGCATTCTGAATTGACGTAATGTTTTCCTAGTTCTTGCAGGATGCTTGTTATCTCATTCACATAAAACTCCATAAAAAATAAAAACAAATCCCAATGGTTCGATAATGCAAGCAGCAGGAACTACACGTCCTACTGTCTGCTTCTATTATTCTATAATTTTATTTTTTTAATTTGTGTGCAGAAAAATCTTACTCCTCTTCTACTATCTTTATTTCCTCATCAGTTAAATGATATAATTGATAAACTAATTGGTCGATTTCTTTTTATAATGCGCTGGTGTCTTCTTTAATTATATTATATTTGGTTCATTAACAAAATTTGGATTGATATTTTCTTTACTAACATCCTCAATTCTAAAAAATATTTCTTTTCGTTCTTTTTTAAAATTCCACATTGTAAGTTTAATTTCTTCTAAGTTAAAATCACTAATATTATTTTTGGGTGTACCAACAATCATAAATTGTAAAATACACATTACAGCCGTGTCCTTTTTCAAAACATTAATCTTCGAAATCGAAGGGTGCTGAAATGTTTTATCATTTTGAGATGGTATATAATAATCAAGTGCCTTCTTGAAATTGAGTTCATTTCCTTCCTTAATCTCAATTGAATAATTTTTAATAGGAAAATCTGCATAATGAGAAACCATAGACACTAAAATCTGGTAACCATACCCTACATATGTTTCATATTCCTCGTGAAAATTTTTTGGCAATGTATTCCTTGTCTTATATAAAAACCGAATTCCTTGTATTTCCCCAAAAATTTTTGATTTCTTAAAATAAGTATAATAAGCTGATACCATGGATATAATAACAGCTATTGTAGATATAATAAGAGATATTATAGAGATCGCTATCATTTCCTACCTCCTTCCTTTATCTTTTCTTCTGTTGTTAAATCATTCATAATCCTTCCTCTTTTATAATTTATACAAACTTAAAATATTCTTAGCTAATTATGTCTATCTTTCATTTTTACACTATCTTTTTTCATCTCCCCCTCTTCAAAAGAGGGGAAACTTTTTTCTTCCCCCCCTCTTCAAAAGAGGGGAAACTTTTCTATTCCCCCTCTTCGTAAGAGGGGGGCAGGGGGTGTTCTCCCCTCTTCTTTTTGCACAGTTGGAATACGAACACCCCTTTATCCCCTCT
>DIEP01000122.1:17038-33583 GCA_002418685.1 Ignavibacteria bacterium UBA5771 | reverse complement strand
ATGGCTACGGGTTCACCATTTGAGCCGATCAGAGGTGAGTATGGTGAAATGCTAATCGCACAATGCAATAATATGTATATATTCCCAGGTATTGGACTAGGCGCATTAGTCAGCAAAACTCCAATTATTACAAATAAAATGATGCTTGCTGCAAGTCAGAGACTTTCTGAATTGATTAGTGAAGATGAACTACAAAAGGGTTTATTATTGCCAAATATGGAAGATATTCGCGAAATTTCTGCCCAAATTGCTATTGCAGTTGTAAAGGAAGCACGGGATAGTAAATTAGGTCGTATATTGAGCGATGCTGATATTGAAAAAACAATTTACAAAGCTCAATGGGACGGCAAATATCGCCCATACCGCTATAGCAAAGAACCGAACAATTAGGAATTTAACAAAAGGTGTGTTTATATGAGATTGCTTCACTCGACTATAAATTCGCGATGACATTTCCAACATTTCGGTATCCGTCATTGCGAGCAAGTACTCTTGTGTGGCAATCTCATTCATCCCTTTTAACTTGCTTCGTTATTTCATTTCCCGCAATGGCTACTCCTATGGAATATTGAGCTAATCCTTCATAATTGAATTAATATTTTCCTTTCTTTAATAGAAAAGTCCCTCTCTTATGAGGAGAAAGGAGAAAACTTAAAAAAACTTTCCCCAAAATAATCGGCGTTATACTACAACTCCGAAGACTTCTCTCACTAATGCTCCTATGCCAAAGGTTATCAATGCCACTGACACATTCAAAATTGCCATTTCGAGAAATCTATGCTTAAATGAGTAATCCTTTGCTATTGAAATATAAAATGTGAACACGAATATTATTAGTAATGCTATTATCATTGTAAAAATCAGAGATATAAAAGGATTAGTAATTAGCAGATAAGGCAAAACAAGCACACTAACTGTAATTATATATGAAATACCTGTATATAATGCTGCTTTTAGTGGCTTAGCTGTAGAATTCGCTGATTTTTCTGATAAATAGAGAGCCACCGCCATAGAAAATGACGCAGCAATTCCTGTAATCATTCCCGCCAATGCAATTATTCGCGGATTCTGTATGGCAAAAGTCATTCCCGCAAGAGCTCCTGTCAGTTCGACCAATGCATCATTTAACCCAAGGACAATAGCGCCGATATACGTTAGCCTTTCTTCTTCGATTAAACCAATAAGTAAATTTTCGTGATGGTTCTCATCATCGATGATGCTTTGTGCTTCAGGCATGAATTTAGCAATTTCTGAATATGCAACTTCAGCCTTTTTCTCGCCTTTTTCCATTAACTTAATGCCAAAAGTTAGACCGAATACCCTTGCGATTAACACATAAAGGAAAATTTTGAAACGGTTCTTGTGGACATCAATGTGAGTATAACTTTTCCAAAAATCATAATGAGCTTTTTCATCATTACTAATTTGAGTAAGAATCTCGGAATTCTTTTGATCTTTTATTCTATCTGCCAAGGCAGCATAGACATAATACTCCGTAATTTCATTTCGCTGAGAAGTAATTAGTTTGTCAATTAAAGCAGCGTCCATATACTTATTGATTTATTAATGTCTGAAATGTCTCATACCAGTGAAGACCATCGCAATATTGTTTTCATCTGCTGCTTTAATTACGTCGTCATCACGCACAGATCCACCGGGTTGGATAACTGCTGTGGCTCCTGCTTTTGCAACTTCAATCAAGCCATCTTCAAATGGGAAGAAAGCATCGGAAGCCACAGTGGAATTTGCTAAATCCAACCCCATTATTTTCGCTTTTTCGACAGCAATACGGGCTGAATCAACTCGCGACATTTGTCCCGCACCAATCCCCAGTGTCCTATCATATTTTGTGAAGACTATTGAGTTCGACTTGACATGCTTAGCAACTTTGAAGCTAAAAAGCATTGATTGCATTTCAATTGCAGTTGGTTTGCGTTTGGTGACAAATTTCAGTTCCCCTTCAATAAGTTTAGTATCAGAAGTTTGCAATAAAAATCCGTCAGCAACTGTTTTTATATCAATCTTATTTGCATCTTTAAACTTATTGAAATCAACTTGCATCAGTCGTCTATTTTTCTTCTTTTTCAGAAATTCAAGTGCCTCGGGTGTAAATTCAGGTGCGATCAAAACTTCAGTAAATATTTCATTAATTATTTCTGCCAAATCAAGCGTAAATGGTTGATTGACAATTATTATCCCACCAAAAGGCGATTCTTTGTCTGTTTCAAAAGCTTTTAAATAAGCATCTTTAACGTTTTCAGCGGTGCCAACTCCGCATGGATTGGTATGTTTGATAATTGCAGCGGTAGGTTCATCGAATTCCATTATCAAATTGCAAGCAGCATTAATATCGACAATATTATTGAATGATAATTCTTTGCCGTGGAGTTGTTTGCAAATTTTAGTAAAATTGCCATAGAGCCAAGCAGATTGATGAGGATTTTCACCATATCGCAAATGCTGGTCTAATTTCATTGGGATAGCAAAATGCTTTTGGGAATCTATGTTATTTACTTTTTTGAAATAATCTCCAATCAAAGCATCATAATAAGATGTTTCAGCAAAGACTTCCCCTGCAAGTTCAAATCTAAGTGCTTCGGGAATTGTGCAATGCTTGTTTTTAAGAACCTCGAGAATTTGTGAATAACGTTCAGGATTGATAATTGGTGCAGTCCATAAATAATTTTTCGCAGCAGCGCGAAGCATTGTGGGTCCGCCAATATCAATGTTTTCAATTAATTCTTTCTGTTGAATATCCTTTTGTGACAGTTTTTCTTCAAATGGATAAAGATTTACAACCAATAAATCAATCGATTTAAACCCAAATTTGTCTAATTGAGACAAATGATCGGGATTATCGAGTTCGGCAAGCAAACCCGCGTGAATAGCAGGGTGCAAGGTCTTTACTCTTCCATCGAAACTTTCAGGAAAACCTGTTAAACTTGTAATACTTTTACATGGAATTTTAGAATGGTGCAAGGCTTGCTCGGTTCCGCCTGTGGAATATATTTCGATTCCTAATTCCACAAGTTGCTTTGCAAAATCGACTATTCCCGTCTTGTCAGAAACAGAAATAAGAGCTGTCTTAATTTTGTAAGTATCTGTTTTATTCATCATTTTATAAAATTTAATTATTTTCAGGATATTGAATTAAGTTCTTTTTTCTTAATATAATGTTTTGCATCACCCCAAGAATTAAGCCCTACTTCTCGATTTATAGAATGCACTCGCGATAGGACGCAATTGAGACAATCCCCTGCGAATTCTTCTGTGCAAGGTTTTCCGTCATAAAGCAAATAGTCTTTGCGATAATTTCGCGGAGTCACTGAGGGCATTATTACATTCGCACCATAGAGCAACCCTTGCTCCCTTCCCCATGGATAAATTGCTTGCAGCGCTGTTGTGGATGCTATATTCACATCTTTCAGATAAAGTCGAGTTACGGCAATCATTTTTAAAGATAGCGAATAAATATTTTTTTGATTTTCAAAATAATAATCTTTCCAGTACTCCATTGGAGTATCAAGATTGATTATATATGGTCCCATCCCAATCATATCACAATCGTATTTTTTAAAAAATTGAATGTCCGCAGCTAAATCCTCAAAAGTTTGCTCGGGCAATCCAATCATTACTCCTGTGCCAATATGGAATCCTATTTGGTGGAGCATTTCCAGACATTCGATGCGTGTTTCAATTTTTTGATTTTCAGGATGTATCTTTCGAAATAAGTCAGGATTGCTTGTTTCAATCCTTAATAAATAGCGATGCGCTCCTGCATTGAAAATTCGTTGATATTGCTGATAAGAAAGCTCTCCAATACACACAGTAATGCCCACACCATTTGGAAGCAAGTCAGATTTAGTTTTTTCTTTAATTTCATAAATTATATCTTCCACAAAGGAAACAAAACTTTCATCACTGCGTTCCCCTGATTGCAACACAATTGAACCGTAACCTTTTTCTGCACTCCACATTGCTGACTCAAGTATCTCATCTTTTGTCAGAATATATCTTTTCACTTTTGAATTGCTCTTACGAATGCCACAATATAAACAATCCCTTGTGCAATAATTCGAAAATTCAATCAGTCCTCTTATATATACAAGCTCACCAACATTATCAGCCATTGTTCGATATGAGCGAATACGCAATTTTTCAAGATCCTCTTTTTTATCCAGCTTAAGCAGGGTAACTAAATCTTCACTCGAAAGTTCCTTTTTATCTAAAATTTCATCAATCATTTATAATTTGCATATTCTAAAAAAACAAAATTACGAAGTTTATGAGTTTAGTTTTAGTTGACGAATATCTCGATGATATTAAGTTGTTTAAAACCGAAATATTTAATGATTCACGGGGATATTTTATGGAAGTGTTTCGAATTAATGAGCTAGAAAAATATGGCATTTATAATAAATTTGTGCAAGAAAATCAATCTTTATCAAGGAAAAATGTGATTCGTGGATTGCATTATCAGACAAATCCACCTCAAAGCAAACTTATTCGAGTGGCAAAAGGAAGTGCGAAATTTATCGAAGTAGATATTCGGAAGAATTCCAAATATTTCGGGCAATATATCGAGGTGGAGCTAAGCGAAGATAATGGCAATATTTTATGGGTTCCCACAGGATTTGCAAACGGTTATGCCACTTTGAGCAATGAAGCGATTGTTTTGTATAACGTTGATCAATATTTTGATCCAAAAAGCGAGGAAGTCTTGCTTTATAATGATCCAAAATTGCAAATAAACTGGGGAATCGAGAGTCCCATTGTTTCCGTGAAAGATATGAATGGCAAATCTCTTGAAAATATAATTACTTTATAAATTATTATAAAATATTTAAGTATGAAAATAGATGCATTATATAAACGCGGGCTGAAGCTCGAATATTTCACTGTTGGGTATAATTTTTTGGAGGCAATAGCTTCGATCATTTTTGGCGGAATCGCGGGAAGCATTGCATTAATTGGATTTGGGTTTGATAGTATCATAGAATCAATGTCCGGACTTATTCTGATTTGGCGATTATCACGTGGCGTTTCTTCAGATAAAAATGATGATGCTGCTATTGAGCACAAAGCAAGAAGATTTGTCGCAATTACTTTTTTTGTGCTTGGGATTTATATTTTAATCGAAGCAATATCAACTCTTGCACAAAATGAGATTCCCGACAAATCTCTCGCAGGGATTATTATCGCTATTCTTTCGCTTATTTTTATGCCTTTCCTTGCAAATGCTAAAATAAAAGTTGGCAAACAAATCAACTCCAAAGCATTGCTCGCTGATGCAAAAGAAACATTGGCATGTATGTATTTATCGGCGGCACTACTTCTGGGATTAGGATGCAATTATCTTTTCGGTTTCTGGCAGGCAGACCCAATAGCAAGCATAATTATCTCTCTTTATTTATTCAAAGAAGGGTTTGAGAATTGGAAAGAAGAAGAAGACGACGAGGATTAGTATGAAGGATACGAGTAAGCGGGAGGCTCATTCTTTTGTATGACACAGGTTTAATTAATTACTGATATTATTATTCATAATATTTAAAAAAGAGTTTAAAATTAAGCAGTAATTCAAAATCAATCATAATGATATTTCCCCGCTGCAAATCAATTTAGCATCAAGTTATTATATTAGTATTAAACATCTTATGGAGCATTCCCGCAATATGGAGAGCTATAACTAATAATTTCAAGCAATGATACTAAAATTACTATACCAAATTAGAGAATTTATCTGAAAATTTGGCTAATCAAAGTAAAATTCTTCTAAATAACCAAATTAATATTGAATAGAATAAGATAACTATCACAGGGGCAATTATATAAATAATATGGAGAGTCATATTCCCGTAAATTAGACCGAAGGCAAGGGGTGCATTGCTTGAACTGCTAATTTCATTTATTTCGACCAAGTATCTTCCTACATATTCAATAATAAAAAGGCTTATATAATATAAACCTAATAGCATAACAAATGAAGAGGATGTTTTTTTGAAATAATTTTTACAATAAATAAAGGATTTGATAATCAGATTTGCACCCAAAAAACAAAGCAAAAATGCCCAAATATTCAATCCCTGCGTATTAAAAATATTAGCACTATAATGATATTGATATGTCCCCATCCATAGGAAAGCTAAAACAGAAGTAGACATTACTGATGCAACAAATTCTTGTGATATATGAATTTTAGAATATATTTTATCCTTATTTTTAATTATTAAGTAAGTAATCAATCCGCTAATTAAGCCAATAACAATGTCGGTGATTTGGTCTTTGAATGTTTCGGGCTTGAAGATATTTAATGCAAAGAATTTAAATAATAATTCAACGATTTCCCACAGAGTTAAGAGCGCAAAGAGCATTGCCCACCGATGCTTTATGTTAAATGCAAGGAGCGTAAGAATTATTAAAAATCCTGCGATTAAATGAACAAAGGACCAATAATCAAAAAAGAAAACAGGATTCTCATAAATCTTTGTATATAGCCATTTTGTAGCCCCGTAGAAATCAACAAAAGAATTGTTCATATAAAATCGAGATTACCAAAATTACTATGCACTCTTCATTTTTGCATATTTAATCCTAAATATTATATAATAAATAATAAAAAGAGCGTATGCATCGACAATCATAACCCACAAAAATGTGAACCCGTATATCAAAAGGAATGAGAGAATCAAAGCAATTGTGTTAATAAATATAGTAAGCATCATGCTTTCCAGACGAATTGCATTAGTTTCAGCGGTTTCGATCTTTTCTCGTGAAAAAGCAAGAAAGTAAAAACCTACGAGAAGAAAAATTCCAATAATCTCCTCGCTCATATTATTTTGGATAAAAGTCCAACTTTTGGTTTCAAAATATTGCGAATTGATTACAAAGACAGTCCAGTCAAGAAAGCTAAACTTGATATCCCTGATATATCGAAGATAATATAAAACAGCACCAGCAATGAGAAATATCAGGGATAAATATTTAAATACCCATGGCAATAAATAGCGAGGCTTAGATTGTGCCATAGAATTTGCCCAATAATTTTAATAATTTGATGTAAATACATAAGAACTATTCGACGTTCCATCTTCCATCTCAAATGACACCCAGACCAAACCAAACTTATGATTAGTTTTGTAAATAATTTTTTTGACACCAGGTATTCGGGAATCTTGCTCAATTGTAGTCGTCTTAATTTTGAAGAAGGCATAATCGAAATCATCCTCATCAGATTTGGCAATGACAGTCCTAGTTATAGTTTTCCCATTAGATTTGGTTAATTGGTATTTGTCTCCAACTTTGCAATCATATTTCACCATTGTATGAGGCTTTTGGTCTTTATTAAAATAGTCTTGGATACCTTCAGAAGTCATTTTCATCTTGAATTCCGTATCGATATTTCCATTTTCATCGAAAACAAACGCTGGAAGATAGCTTGCATATTGCTTTAATTTAGGATCATCGGGTATTGTTGCTTTTACATGAATTGTTGTCACACCCGCATCATTCTTGCTGATTTCAATAGTATCTTTCAAATCATAGCTAGTTCCATTAAAATTGGTTGATACCCAGAAAGTGTTCCCAACTTGTGCAATTGGAATGTCCGTATTACCGCCGAGTTCATTCGGTCCTTCGTTGTCCACTAAATTGCAAGAATATAGGACAAGCGAAAGCGAAATGCTCATAAAAAATAAGAAAACCTTATTCATAAAAACTCCGAAATAGATGTTAATAATATTACTAAATTAAACAAAAGAAATTAATTATGCAAGAGAATAAACAAATAATTCGAGCACAAATATTTAGAATTAGTGAAATAATATGTTAGTGGTGGCTAATGAAAAACAATGATTATCAACAGATTCATTGAAAGTTTTTAATTTCTCAAAGATCCTGGCTTACTTATTTCGTAGAATTACAGCTATTGCATATTCTAAATAATTCCAAAGATCCACGAGATTGAGATCTCTATTCCGCTATTTTAAAATGCGGAAATTCCAGTAATATTTTCGCCAATTATTAATGCATGGATATCGCTTGTTCCTTCGTAAGTTTTAACGCTTTCAAGATTTGCAGAATGTCGCATTGCGGGATACTCATTGAGTATACCATTTGCTCCGTGGATTTCCCTCGCAAGATGAGCTGATTGCAACGCTATATCCACATTATTTCTTTTAGCAAGGGATATATGATGAGCATTGGCTTTGCCCGCATCCATCAATTTCCCCAGTTGATAATTAAGCAATTGCCCTTTCGTTATTTCGCTTATCATCCAAACTAGTTTTTCTTGAATTAGTTGAAATGAGGCAATAGGTTTATCGAATTGAATGCGCGATTTGGCATAATTCAAAGCACTTTCATAAACCGCCACGGCTGAACCAATAGCTCCCCATGCAATTCCATATCGTGCTTTATCTAAGCAGCTTAATGGACCTCGCAGTCCTTGAATTTGCAATCTGTTATCTTCGGGTATTTCAACATCTTGGAATATCAATTCAGACGTTACCGATGCTCGCAATGAGTGTTTGCCTCTCATTTCGGGTGCAGAGAACCCTTTCATTCCTTTTTCAACAAGGAAACCATTAACGACTCCATCTAATTTTGCCCACACTACAGCAATATCGGCAATTGTTCCATTGGTTATCCACATTTTAGCACCGTTCAAAAGATAGCCCCCATCAATTTTCTTTGCATTAGTTATCATTCCACCGGGATTTGAGCCATAATCAGGCTCGGTAAGTCCAAAGCATCCAATTGCTTCACCTTTGGCAAGCAGTGGCAACCATTTTCTTTTTTGAGATTCTGTGCCATATTGATTGATTGGGAACATTACAAGCGAATTCTGCACAGAAGCAAATGAACGAATTGCAGAATCGCCTTTTTCAAGTTCCTGCATCGCAAGCCCATAAATTGTATAAGTTGATTCTAACCCACCGTATTTCTGCGGAATAGTTATTCCAAATAATCCAAGTTCCGCCATTTTTGGGATAATATCCATTGGGAAAGTTGCATTTTCATAATGCTTTTCGATGATTGGCAATACTTCTGCTGAGACAAATTCGCGGACAGTATCAGCAATCATTTTTTCTTCGGAAGAAAACAAGTCATCAAGGTTGTAAAAATCAGTCGTATTATAGGGCATTTTTTTCTCCAAATCAATTATAAGAATGAGTAAACATTGTTATTTGACGAAATAATATTAATTTTGTGAAAATAAATAGGGCAAAAGCCTTTTTTTTTTCAAATAATATTTTTTAAGATGGCAAAATTAAGAAAAAAACAGCCTATCAATAAGCAGGAAATCATCGAAGCTTTTACCGAGATGGCAAAAGTGAAGGGTATTGATAAGGATTTGCTGCAAGGAATAATCGAGGATACTTTTTCTCTTTTAATCAAGAAAAAATATGGGAATCAAGCAAATTTCGAGATAATCGTCAATATGGAGAGAGGCGATGTTGAGATTTACCTGACAAAAACGGTAGTGGAAGAAGTTTTGGATCCCGAAACTGAAATATCACTCGAGGAAGCTAACCAATCTCCCGATGAACAATATGAGGTTGGCGATGATTATGCAATTGCCATCACGCTTGATTCAATCAGTGAAAGTTTTGGGAGGAGACTTATAACTCTTGCCACTCAGAGCCTGACTCAGAGAATTAAAGAGATAGAAAAAAATAATATATTTAACGAATATGCGGCGAAAGTTGGCGAAGTAGTTATAGGGGAAATTTATCAAATTAGAAAGAATGATCTCTTGATTATGCATAATAAAATCGAGATGCATATGCCGAGAGAAGAGCAGATCCCTAGCGAGTCGACTCGATATAGAAAGAATCAGGCAATTAAAGCTGTAATTAAGGCTGTCCGCAAGAACGGTCCATCAGGATTGCCTGAAATAGTGCTTTCGAGGTCGAATGAAAAATTTCTTGAACGTTTATTTGAAATAGAAATTCCTGAAATTTATGATGGGTTAATCCAGATCAAAGCAATTGCGCGGGATCCAGGCAGACGTTCAAAGGTGGCAGTGCAATCATCTGATGAGAGAGTAGACCCTGTGGGAGCATGCGTTGGTATGAAGGGTGTCAGGATTCATTCCATAGTTCGAGAACTGAGCAATGAAAATATAGATTTAATTGAATATAGCGAAGATCCCGTAATTTTTATTCAAAGGGCAATGCAACCAGCAAGGGTAAAAGAAATTCAAGTATTTCCTGCTGCAAGGTCCGCAAATATCATTGTTTCAGAGGATCAAGTTCCACTTGCAATTGGTATTAATGGCCAGAACATTAGATTAGCTTCGCAATTAACGGGTTATTCTTTAACTTTGATTAAAGAAGGTGTTGAAGATATTGATATTACTGAATTCAAAGAGGAATTTGGCGAATCTCTCATTAACAAACTTTTAGAAAATAACGTGAAATCTGCAAGAGAATTTCTCGATACAGATTCTGGTAAATTATTGGAAATTGAAGGGTTGAATAAGGAGAACATCAAGGAATTGAGAAGTATTATATTGTCTGAATTCGATGAAGAGGAAGACCCTGAATATATTGAAAATTTAGAGAGCAAAATTGAATAAATATAAATTATGTCTTGTTGATAAATGCTAAGTTTGGTTCAATTAGACATAAAATTAAATTTATTAAAAAATCATTCGATAAGGATGACAAAAAAGTATTAATTTAGAAAACAACAAATTATGGCGGCTGAGCAAACTATAAAATTATTAAAACTGGCAAGCGAGACAGGTAGAATTCTCGAAGATATAGTGGAATTTTTGCATTCCAAAGGGTATGACGTGCCAAATAAACCGACTACTGCAATACCCGAGGAAATGGCAGAACTTGTTCGCGAAAAATTCAAGAAGGACATATCAAGTCGCCAAAAGGTTCGTGAAAAATTAGAAAAGAACAATATATTACGAAACGTGGCAGGTGCTGAGCCACAACCGACTCAACCAATTGAAGTCGAAATTCCGTCACATAACAAATCGGTTCAACAGCCAACCCCGGCAGTTGTTGATAAAGTGCCTATTAGACCTATCGAACTAGAATTACCAAAAAAACAAGAACCCGTCTCTCATATTCCCGAAGTCAAAGCAGAAACTAAACCCGAACCAATAATTCACAAAGAAACTGCAGCACCAGAAATTAAACCAGAAGAAGTCAAAAAGAAAGAAGAAGAACCAAGCATACAACAAATTGTCGAAGAAATTAAACCTCCTGTAGCAGAATCAATCAAAGAAAAACCAACTGAACCAAAGAAATCAAAACAGAAAGAACATAATGAGAAACTGCCCAAAAGCGAGGTGCTCACAGAGAAAGAGGACAATCAACCAGAAGTGAATCTGGAAAAGGAAAAAAGCGAAATTATTAGTGTTGAGGAAAATATATCTGCCGAAGTTAAAGAAGAAGCTAAACCTAAAGAAAAAAAGATTACAACACCAAAAGAAACTGACGATGAACACCAAAAGCACAAGGAAAAGCCAATAATTGAACCCAAATTTGAAAAGCCCGCTGCAAATGCCATAGAAAAAGAAAAATCTGAGCCTCAAATAGAAAAGATAAAAAAGAAAAGGCAAAAGGTCATTGAGGTAGCCGCCGGAGAAGCACCAAAGCTTCGTGGATTGACTATTGTTGGTAAAATCGATTTAGAAAAAGAAAAGCAAGAACGGGAATCAAAGCAAGAACTACAAGAAAATAGGAATAAACCAAGCGAACGCAGAGTTTTCCGCGAGAGAGATACAAGAAATCGCAGCACTCAAAGTCAAGATGATTCAACTCGTCCAAAGCCAAGAACAACTGATAGAAAACCTTTTGAAGCAAAATCTTCTCCTCGGGCTCCACTTCAAATTACCCTTGCATCTCAACAAGTTGCCAAAGACCAAGACGTTATTTATAGAAGAAAAGATAAAACAAAGAAACCACTTTTCACTGATGAAACAGAAATAGTAGCTAAAGCTCCTCTGAAATTAAAAGTCAAGGACAAAAGCAAGATAAAAGAAGAAAAATTTGTCAAAAAACATAAAAAATCTATTCGCGAGCAAATAAGCGAAGAAGATGTGCAGCGTGCTGTAAAAGAAACATTTGCTGACCTTGAAACGATGCAAATGCAAACAACCAAAGCTCGTATCAGACAAAAGAAGCGTACCGAAAAGGAAGAAAAAGAATTCACAAGGCAGCAAAAAGAGCAGGAGAGAGCCAATGTGATGGAAATCACAGAATTTGCTACAACTGCGGATCTTGCAAGGATGATGGATCTGAATCCGAATCAAATTATCCTTAAATGTATGCAAATGGATCTAATGGTCACAATTAATCAAAGATTGGATAAAGATACAATAATGCTCATTGCTGAAGATTTTGGATTCAAAGTGGAATTTCAAGAAGCAATTAATGAAAATGAAATTGAGATTGTTGATAATGAAGATGATCTTTTGCCACGCGCTCCAATTGTGACTATAATGGGACATGTTGATCATGGAAAGACTACTCTATTGGATTTCATCAGGCAATCAAATATTGTGGCGGGCGAAGCAGGTGGAATCACTCAGCACATTGGGGCTTATCAAGTGGAATTGGATAATGGAAGGCAAATTACATTCCTCGATACTCCCGGTCATGCTGCCTTCACAGCTATGCGCGCAAGAGGAGCACAGGTTACTGATATTGTTGTGCTTGTTGTGGCAGCAGACGATAGCGTAATGCCCCAAACAATCGAAGCTATAAGCCATGCACGCGCAGCGGGTGTTCCAATAATTGTAGCAATAAATAAAGTGGATAAACCCGATGCCAATCCCGATAGAATTCGGCAGCAACTCGCTAATCAAGGAGTTCTCGTTGAAGAATGGGGTGGCAAAGTGCAATCAATTGAAATATCTGCAAAATTTGGTCAGAATGTCGATTTATTACTCGAGAAAATATTAGTTGAAGCAGATGTGCTTGATTTGAAAGCAAACCCGCACCGTCAAGCTGTTGGAACAATTATTGAAGCTGTAATGAAAAAAGGATTTGGTCCTGTTGCAACTGTAATCATATTAAATGGAACTTTGAACATATCGGACCCGTTTGTTTCAGGAAATTCTTATGGAAAAGTTCGTGCCATACTTGATGAAAGAGAAAAACGTGTGGAAAGTGCTGGTCCATCAGATCCCGTTCTTGTGGTTGGATTCAATACTCTACCACAAGCAGGAGATAATTTCCGAGCTGTTGAAAATGAAATTGAAGCAAGAAATATTGCTACTGAACGAGCGAGATTAAAACGAGAGCAAGAATTGAGACAAGTTAGAAGCATCTCGCTTGACCAAATTTCTCAAAGGATTCAAGAAGGTAAAGTCAAAGATCTCAATCTTATACTCAAAGCCGATGTCTCTGGGTCTGCCGAGGCATTGAGCGATTCTATTTTGAAATTGAGCAATGATGAAGTGCGAGTAAATATTTTACATAAAGGCGTTGGAACTATTTCTGAAACAGACGTTATGCTCGCAGCAGCATCTGAAGCAGTTATTATCGGATTCAATGTTAGTACAGATCCAAATGCTCGTAAAATTGCTGAAAATGAAAAAGTTGATATTAGAAATTATAATATAATTTATGACTGCTTGAATGAAATACAGTTAGCACTTGAAGGTCTGCTTACTCCTGAATATCAAGAAGAAACTACGGGAATAGCAGAAGTCCGTCAGCTATTTAAAATTTCTAAAATTGGGACAATTGCGGGTTGCTATATGCAAATGGGTAAAATCTTGAAGAGTGATAAGATACGAGTGCTTCGGGATGGATTAATTATTTTTTCAGGTCATATTTCTTCATTGAAGCGTGGAAAAGACGATGCTCGTGAAATCGATGCAGGATTTGAATGCGGTATTCAAATTTCAGGATTCAATGACCTCCAAATTGGCGATACGATAGAATCATACAAGATTAATGAAATTAAAAGGAAATTGAATTAGAATGGAAAGTCATAGATCAGAACGCATTGGGAAAGAGATTAGAAAAATTGTTTCTGATGAAATTCAGAGGGCTACTTTCGAATTAGGAAATGGAATAGTAAGTGTTTCTTCTGTGGTAGTCTCAAAAGATTTTTCAAGTGCGAAAATATATATAAGCAGCTATAATTCTAATCTCACTCCTTTAGAAATTATTAAATATTTGAATATAAATAAAAATCATTTTAAGCAACTAATTGCAAAAAATATGAGATTACGAATTGTTCCCGACATTAAATTTTTTATGGATGACACTCTTGATGAAATGGAACATATCCAATCCCTAATTAAAAAAGTTGAAGAATCCGACAATGAACATTCTCACGAGCCAGAGCATCAATAATTTTGCTGATTGGTTCTTGCAAACTCAAGAAGAGGGTGGATTTATTCTTATTGATAAATACGAAGGAATCACATCTAACGAAGTCCTTGGAATCATCAAATCTCATACTCATATTAAAAAAATCGGGCATAGTGGTACTCTCGATCCACTTGCAACCGGGCTGATGATAATTGCTTGCAATAAGTATACTAAATTAATTAGCGATTTAATAATTGAAAGCAAAGCTTATACGGGCACCATCAAACTCGGAGCCACAACAAAATCCTTCGATAGAGAAACACCCGAAGAATCAACCTGCGATATTTCTTCTATTCCTGAAGAGCAAATCCTTAAATCAGCAGATAAATTTCATGGTAAAATACAGCAAATACCACCGCTCCATTCTGCAAAAAGGATTGGCGGCAAAAGAGCATATCAATATGCACGAAATAATTCAGATATAGAGTTGGAGCCTCAATCTGTCGAAATTTATGATTTTACAATCACAAAAATTGAATTGCCTTATATTCAATTTTATATAAAAGTATCAAAAGGATTTTATTTACGCAGTTTTGCCCGCGATTTCGGTAATCAATTTAATATTCCTTCCTATCTTTACAGTTTGAGGAGAGTTTCAATTGGAGATTATCAATTAAATGATGCACTGACTATCAAAGATTTTACTACAAATTTTCAGAATTTTAAAGAAAATCAATATACTTCTAAATAATCTATTGTTTTATTCACTTTTATATTATAATTTAGTTTTTTATCAATTTTCTTTTTATGAATATCTACGAAACAATTGAGGAAATTCCTTTCAATCCTGAAACTTATTTAACAATGGGAACTTATGATGGAGTGCATCTTGGTCATCGTATAATTATTGAAAAACTTGTTGCTCAATCCCATCAATTAAATAAAAGGGGACTTGTAATCACTTTCGAACCGCATCCGCAGATTGTGTTGAAGAAAGCAGATAAACCCGAATTATTTCTTTTAACTACAATTAAAGAAAGATTATATTTATTGGAAAAACTCGGAGTTGAAAATGTGCTTATAATCCCATTCACTTCGGAGTTTTCACATATCGAAGCAGAGGAATTTCTCGAAGAACTTCTTTTAAAGAAAATTGGTATGCAAAAAATATTTCTTGGTCATGATCATAATTTTGGCAGGAATCGCCGGGGAAATTTGGAATTACTACAAAATTTATCAAATGGTAGATTTGAAATTGAGCAAATTCCACCATATTCGTTAAATGGGCAAGTTGTCTCAAGCACTGTGATTCGCAAAGCACTTACATCAGGCGATATCTCAGCCGCAACTTCCATGCTTGGGTATGAGTATTTTGTTCGTGGGAAAGTTTTTTTTGGCAGAGGAATGGGTGCAAATCTTGGTTTTCCAACTGCTAATATAAAGCCCGGAAATATCCATAAATTATTGCCATCCTTTGGTGTGTATATAGTTTACTCGATAATTGATGGAGTCAAATATTATGGAATGGCAAATATCGGAGTGAGGCCCACATTAACAAATGATACAAAGCCAACACTCGAAGTGAATTATCTTGATTTTAATGGAGATCTTTATGACTGTGAATTAACTGTCTTCTTTGTGCATTACATTCGTGAAGAAATTAAATTTCCCAATGCCGATTTGCTTATCGAACGGATGCAGGAAGACGAGGAATATACACGCAAATACATTCAAGAACATAATGAAAATAATATATAGATTGATTAAGGAAAGAAATGAAAACTTTACCATTATTAGGCGATGAAGCAATAGCTCAAGCCGCCATAGATGCAGGGATTAGCGCAATTTATGCTTATCCTGGAACGCCATCAACTGAAATTACAGAATACGTTATGCGTTCCAAACAGGCTCGTTCAGGTGGGATCGTTGCGGAATGGACAGCAAATGAGAAGACGTCTGTTGAAGCAGCTTTAGGAATTTCATACGCTGGAAAACGAGCAATGGCTTGTATGAAGCATGTCGGGTTAAATGTAGCGGCTGATCCATTTATGAATTCAGCAATTACGGGAGCAAATGGAGGTTTAATAATTGTCGCAGCCGATGACCCATCAATGCACTCATCACAGAATGAACAGGATTCAAGATATTATGGCAATTTCGCAATGATCCCAATACTTGAACCACACGACCAACAAGAAGCTTACGATATGGTGCATTATGCTTATGATTTTTCTGAGAAATATCAAATACCTACGCT
>DIEP01000122.1:0-16986 GCA_002418685.1 Ignavibacteria bacterium UBA5771 | reverse complement strand
CTGTGCATATCCCTGAGGATACTCGCCAATTTGTTCTGCTTCCCGCAATTGCTCGAAAACGTTATCAAACCCTTTTAGCAAAACAGAAATCTTTTGAAGAAGAATCAGAAAATTCGATTTTTAATTTTATAATTGAAGGTGCAGATAAATCGCTTGGAATAATTGCAGCAGGGATTTCCTATAATTATTTAATGGAAAATTATGAAAAGCATAATTTGCAATACCCCGTTCTAAAAATTGGACAATATCCCTTACCTAAGAAACTTATTCGTGAATTTGCTGAAAAATGTGACGAAATACTTGTCCTTGAAGACGGTTATCCATTGATAGAAGAAAAGCTATGGGGCGTTTTCGAGCTTATGATGCCTATTCATGGGAGGTTAGATGGTTATTTGCCTAGAGCAGGCGAACTCAATCCGACAATCGTTGCAAAGGCATTGAATTTACCATCCAAAAAATTAAATCAGGTGCCCGAGTTTGTTGCAACACGTCCCCCCGAATTATGTCCAGGATGCGCTCATATTGACACATATAATGCTTTGAATGAAGCATTGCAAGGATATCCAAAGGGGCATGTTATGTCAGATATTGGATGTTATACTCTTGGAGCATTGCCACCATTTGAATCGATAAATTCATGCGTTGATATGGGAGCCTCAATCACAATGGCAAAAGGGCTTGCGGATGCCGGCGTCCATCCTGCTATTGCAGTTATTGGCGATTCAACGTTTACACATTCAGGAATCACAGGACTGCTCGATTGCGTAACGTATCATTCTAATGTTGTAATCGCTATATTAGATAATGAAATCACGGGAATGACAGGCGGGCAACGTTCACTTGCTCTTGGCAAATTAGAGCAGATTGTGATGGGATTGGGTGTTCATCCCAACCACGTTCATATCATAGATCCAAGAAGGCGCACTCATAAAGAAAATGTGGATATTATCAAAAATGAAATAGCGTATGAAGATGTCAGTGTAATTATTTCTCGGCGGGAATGTATTGTCGCGATTGACGACATTCGAGAAATGAAGAAAGAATTAGAATTACAAACTTTATAGGAATGAAAATATTATGAAAAGAGATATTATAATTGCAGGTGTTGGCGGACAGGGAATTATCTCAATTGCTTCTGCGATTGGATTTGCTGCAATTGAAGCAGGATTATTTTTCAAGCAAAACGAAGTTCACGGAATGAGCCAGCGAGGTGGGGAAGTCGTTTCAAATTTCCGTATTTCTGATAAACCGATTCATTCTGATTTAATTCCCGAAGGTGAAGCGGACTTGATAATTAGTATGGAACCACTCGAAACATTACGGTATGTTAATTACCTATCTCCTGAGGGATGGATTATATCGAACGATAATCCATTTGTAAACATGCCCAATTATCCCGATGCGAACCTAGTTCTTGCAAGTTTGAATAATTATAAGAATGCATTAATAATTAACGCTGATGAAATTGCTCGGAAGCTGGGCAATTCCAAAGCAACAAATATGGTACTTCTTGGCGCAGCATCTCCATATATTGGCATAGATTATGAGATATTGGAAAATAGCATCCGAACAATTTTTGGCAGAAAAGGGGAAAAAATTATTGAATTGAATTTAAAAGCAATGCAAAAAGGAAAAGAATTTGCACTAGAAAAAGCATAATTATATTAAAAATTTTTTGATATTATAATTTTTTTTGATTATTTTTGTAACATAATTAAAAGGCTTATAATGAAAAAAATTATTATTCCTTTTTTGCTGATCATAATTTACACTTCCAATGTTCTTTTATCGCAAAATGAACTTGAGATTGGTAGGGAATTTGGGATATTCACTTCTAAAAATCTTTCAGGATATGCCAAACCATTAGTTACAACGATTAGCCAAAGCTTCAACAGTAATCTTTACACAGTTGGTAATTATACAAATGGATGGAGCTTTGGGCTTGACATTTCTGCTGTTGGTATGTTTATTCCAGGTTCACAAAAATCATTCGATGCTGAGATTCCATCAGGCTTCGGAAATACGAACCTCGTAATAACCGCAGAGAAGCGTAATCAGGAAATTATAATGAACTCGAAAGGAACAGTTTCTCAACCCACACTTTATGGTGGAAAGTCCACTCCGATTTTTGCTGCTCCTCAAAATCCTGTTGCACCCGATTCTTTTTATAAATCTGTGGCTTATGTAGAGGGAAATAATATTTCATTTATGTCGGGTTTGCCTGCTGTCCAATTTTTTGTGGGGTTCCCAACTCGGACACAATTGAGGTTTCGCTTCTTTACTTACCCTATATCCAAGGTTTCGACAACTTACTACGCAATTGCATTAAATCAAAATATTAATAAATTATTCAATCTTTTTGAAGACCCACTTTCTCCATATTCCATATCTTTGCACGGCGCATATCATTCAGTATCGCGAAGTCCGGGAATTGACGTGCAATCTTATTCATTTGGTCCAAGTTTTTCAGGAGTTTATTCATCAGGAATTGGATTTTATTTGGGCGCTCAGTATGAGAATTTAACCGGGACTGTCCATGCAGTTCGCAAATCATCTAATTTGAACGAAATTGTCAATAATCCTTATGAAGAAGTTCGATTAGGGCTACCTTTAGATGTGAAATTAAGTACATTTTCTAATTATAAGATAGTCGGTGGAATTTCTGCTCGATTTGGTATTGCTGAGCTTCACGCTGACTTTGCTTATGCCTCACAACCGCAATTATCCGCTGGCGTTTCGCTTTGGTTTTGGGATACGGGCGAAAAAGTTAAGTTGAAGGAAGACATAATAACTCCCAAAAAAGAAATTATCGAAGAACCATTCATTTCTTATTTCAAAGAAAAGCCCTTACAAGAGATTAATGCACCATTTATTTCTAAGTTAATCAAGCCAATAAGTATCAAATTGGATTTCACAAGAGAAGATGGGACCCATATTGATACGCTTGTCATAGAATCATATCGTTCTCGCCAATTGCGACCTTTTTTGACTTATGTATTCTTTGATGAGAATTCCTCAACTATACCTCAGCGATATGTGCAGTTTACGCCTGACCAAGCTCAGAAATTTTCTATGAAAGATTTGCTTGGAAGAAGTTCGCTTGAATCATATTATTATGTGTTAAATATATTAGGCCAGAGACTTAACGAATTTAAAGATGCCAAAATAACCTTAACGGGCTGCAATTCTCATCAAGGCAAGGAGAGAAATAATAAGAAATTATCCACACAAAGAGCGAAAATTGTGCAGGATTATCTTGTTAATATCTGGGGAGTTGATCCGACGCGAATTAAAACAGTAATTAGGAATCTCCCCGAAAAAGCATCCAATCAAAAAGATCCCGATGGAATTGTAGAAAATCGCCGAGTTGAAATTTCCTCAGATAGTTGGGATGTGATTGCACCAATTGTGATCGAAGATACTTTGCGATTTGTTTCACCTGGGAATGTAGTAATTCGTAATAGTGTGCAAAGCGAAAGTGCAATTAAAGGGTGGGAAGTTGTCGCTAATTCCAGCACTGAAAATATTGCCTATTTTAATGGTGAGAATGAACCTCCAAATCAATTAAATATTAATTTTTCAAATAATGAATACTTGAAATCCAAATTGAATCGGGACTTGCAGGCATATATGAGAGTAGAAAATGCAGAAGAAAATGCTGTATCTGACATAGTGAAAGTACCAATAAAAATCGAACGCAAAGATTCAAGCATCAATATTTATAATTTAATATTATTCGATTTCAATAGATCTGATTTGAATCCAACAAATAAGAGAATCGCAGAATTTATTGATAGTGATATAAGAGACGACGCATCAGTCCAAGTTATCGGGCATACTGATAGAATTGGAAATGATGATTATAACAAAAAACTTTCTGATGAAAGAGCAAAATCAACTGCGAGCATATTGAAAAATAAAAATGCGGATGCATTTGGAGTTGGCGAGCAAGATTTGATTTATGATAATACTACTCCTGAAGGTAGGTTCTATTGCCGAACAGTTCAAGTTATTGTGAAACAAAAAAATTGAAAGGAGAAAAAAATGAAATATATAAAAAATATCTTAATTATATCGTTTTTCAGCATATTGTTGACTTCCTGCTATACCAAAACAATTGATGATTTCAGTGAATTTACAGTGCAAATTCCTATATATTTTTATGATAAAAGCACTGATAGAAAAGTGCCTGACATTGGATTGACTTTTTCTAATTTATACCAATATGATGAATATAAAACAAACAAGGATAGAATTGACCGCGCCGAACTTTATCAATTTAGCATTTGGGTGGATTCTTTAGTATTACCAGGCAATCCTCCTAAACCATTTGTTCCGAACGTTGATGAAGTAATATTTGAACATGTACGTTATACGATAGTGTTTGCTAAACCAAAGGTTGCAGGAAATGAACAATCACTTAATCCCGATGATTTCGAAATTGATAACCAAATTCAACCATTTACACTTGCTGATTTCTATAATGTCAGCGTATCAGAATATTATAAAAATCCGAGGCATATTTATTCTATTCCCCAAGAAGAAGCAATTGTTATATCAGATTTATTGAAGACAAGACCATATTTCTATGTGCAAGCCGAATATAGCAAATATCTTAATCAACCTGCGGATACAATACTCTTTCCTTATTCAGAATATCGAGGGGACCTCGTCGTTAGATTAAAAATAAAATTATAGGATCAATTGAACCATTCTTTAAATGGAGGAAACCAAACAACTCCAAATCGAGGTATCGAATAAAAAGTGCTGTTCTCGCTTGGGTTATAATAACGGACGTCGGGAGGACTAAATCTTGGATCATAATTTCTCTGGCTACGACCTAACATAAAATTAAGTCTCCATTCTGCATTCAAGCAAAACAGTCCTGCATTCTTGACGGGAATATTTACAACGAAACCCAATCCTGTAATTAGTCCTATGTTATTCAGAGTTTCTCGATGTTGAAGAGGATAACTCGCTGAATCGTATTGAGAAAAAATATTCGTGATATTAGAAATACCTGTAATCAAGTAAAAATTCACTCTGCTATGCGGATTGGGAATCCAATTTAATGTGAATTCACTAAAATAATGCTCATTTGCAGGAAGTGGGTGCAATGAGTCGTGTACCTTTGTATCCATTGTTGGTTTCTTGTTATAAGAATATATCAAAGATAATTGAGCGAGCACCCAATCAAATGTTCCACCGTAAACTATAGTTCCACCGATAGCAAATAAACCATCATAAGAAATATCTTGATTGTCGGGATAATATGTGTCAACTATAGTATTTATACCCAATATCGGTCCAAAGCCAATAAATTTTTCCACAGGATTTTTAGATTGCTCAACGGAATCTTCGTAATATATTTCCTCATCATCATAGATTGTTTCTGTTTGAGCGTAACTCAAAGAGGGAAATAACAAAACCAGTAATAAAATAGTAAGAGAAAAAAATGTTTTTGCCGTTTTTGTTGTCATTATATTAACTTCATTTAATGTAATCGATTTAATTTCTGCAATTTTTTCTGCAATTTTAATAATATACGACGGTTCATTTCTTTTGCCACGGAAAGGGACAGGTGCCAGCCAAGGTGCGTCTGTTTCAATCATAATTTTTTCAATTGGTGCTTCGCGAACAACTTCACGAAGTGCATCAGCACTTTTATAAGTAATATTGCCTGTAAAAGAAATCAAAAATCCTAATTCAATAGCTTTCTTCATAAATTCTACATCTTGAGAAAAGCAATGCAATACACCCTTCAAAGTCCCATCCTGTTCATTTTCGAGTATTGATAATAAATCTTCAGATGCTTCTCGATTATGAACGATAATAGGCAAATTATATTCCTTTGCAATTTTAATTTGACTTATAAATGCTTCTACCTGAATATCTTTCGGGCAATAATCATAATAATAATCAAGTCCAATCTCGCCAATTGCCTTCACTTTCGGATGTGATGCCAATTCCCTGATTTGCGATTTCGCTCTTTCATCGTAGCTTTGGGCATTTTGTGGATGCACGCCAATTGCACAATACAACTGCTCATACTGTTCAACCAAATCGATAACCTTATCATATGTAGTAGGTTCAATCGCAGGCATTATAACGTTTTCAATTCCTGCTGAGAAAGCACGAGCAAGCATCTCTTCTCTGTCCTCGTCGAATTCATCTGCAAATATATGGGAATGTGTATCTATCATTAAGATTGTAATTCTTGCAATTTGGATATTACCTCGTCAACGTGACCATCTACTTTCACATTTCTTTTTGCCCATCTAATATTGCCTTGTGGATCAATAATAAACGTTGAACGTTTCAATCCAAGCACAGTTTTACCGAACATTGATTTTTCTCCGAATACCTCATACTTTTTAGCAATTTCCTTATCGGGATCGCTTAATAATGTAAAGTTTAATGAATGCTTTTCTTTGAAATTTGTGTGCGAATTGGTCGAATCGAAGCTAACTCCGAATACTTTCGCGTTAAATGAGGTTATTCTTTCCATATTATCACGGAATGAACATGCTTCCTTTGTGCAACCAGGCGTATTATCCTTTGGATAAAAATATAGAACAATCCAATTCCCAAGATGATCAGCAAGCTTAAATTCTTCGCCATCATCATTGATTGCTTTGAAATCGGGAGCTTTATCACCAATATTTAATGCCATATTTGACTCCTTAATTATTTTCTTTTGCATTGAATAACTCAATTATTGCTTTTTCAATTTCTGATTGGTTGCTACTAACCTTTTCATTAGAGACAATTGAATTATCATTGCTGTTTTTACTTGACGTTTTTATTGATTTTGTCTTGTTATTTTCTATATTTTCTGTAGCAGTGAAATTTGGAACTACTTTAAATTCTATACTATCTCCAAAGAATTCTTTAGCAAATTTTTCGATTTTATTTTTTCTCGAAGGACTTGAAAAATTATCAAAAACACCCTGTGTTTCTGCATAAAGGATAATTTGATTATCGTCAAAAGAAAATTTAGCAAGAGCAAGTGAACTCAAATTATTTTCTGGTGTTGCAAATTTATCAATAAATAAATTCCATTTTTCTTCAATTTGCTCTTTTGAAATTATTGTCTCAGATTTTGTTGATTTTGGCAAATCTTGCAATGGTAAGGCAGTTTTTTCTACGCCTCTATTAGGTTCGATTGGAATTTCGCGACTGCTTTGTTGTGAAATATTTGTAGATGATTGTGCGGGTTGTCGCGGTTGCCTCGGTTTATTAGGATCGGCATTTATATTTGGTTGAGATTTTAAATTTTCTATTTCTTTTAATAATTCATTTAAATCCACTGAGTTAGGAATAGAAGCAAGCAATGACAAAGTTATCTCGAAGCGTATCTTTTGCTGTGGTGAAAATTTCAGTTGCTGCTCAGCATTTGAAATTATTTGAATGAAACGAATCAAGTCCTGAGTCTCAAATTTTTTTGCAAATTGCACATATTTCTCCGCAAAATATTGTGAAGTTTCAAGAAATTCTGTTGAATTTGCTACCTTCACAGCAAGCAAATTTCTGAAATGTTCAAGTAAACCTTGTAGGGTTTCCAGATAGTCATAGCCACGTTGTGCAACTTGTGAGGAAATTTGGAAAACTTTTTTCAAATCTTTCGAAACAATTGCATCAGAAATATCAAAGAAAAAATCATCATCAATCAAATGCAAAGCAACTGAGACTTTGGGCAGTGTGATTTCGCCATCAGTGAATGAAATTACTTGGTCGAATATGCTTTCTGCATCGCGCATTGAGCCATCTGCTTTTTTAGCAATGGCAAAGAGCGATTCTTCATCAATTTTAATATTTTCAATTTCAGAAATAGCACGCAATTGCTCGGTAATCTTTGCAATTTCCATACGATGAAAATCGAAGCGTTGGCATCGACTCACAATCGTTGCAGGGACTTTATGCGGTTCGGTAGTTGCAAACATAAACAGCAAATGCTTGGGCGGCTCTTCCAATATTTTCAATAATGCATTGAAAGCACTTGTCGAAAGCATGTGGACTTCATCGATGATATAAATTTTATATTTTCCAAGGATTGGCGGGAATTTAGCGTTTTCTCTTAATGCTCGAATATCATCAACGCTATTATTCGACGCACCATCAATCTCGTTTATATCCATTGAGCGATTCTCAAGCATCGCCTTGCAGTTATCGCATACATTGCAGGGTTCACCATCAACGGGATTTAAGCAATTCAAGGCACGTGCTAAAATGCGAGCTGTAGTTGTCTTGCCAACACCACGAGGTCCGCTAAAAAGATAGGCATGATGCATCCGATTCAAATTAATTGCATTTATCAAAGTTTTGGTGATATGCTCTTGCCCAACGACATCACTAAATTTAAGCGGTCTAAATTTTAATGCTGTAACCAGATATGGTGTTTCTTTTTCCATTAAATTTAAAATTTAAAATCAATTTCAGGATATTTCTCATAATTCATATTTTCAAAGACGATTTGAGCAATATCTTTAACTTGTGTTTCTTCAATTTCCAAAGATTTTACTCCATCGGAAATCATTGTGTTGCAAAATGGACAATTTAATGCCACGCAAGATGGCTTCGATTGAGTGAGTTCCTCAGTCCGTTCGATATTGACGCGTTTACCCGAGATTTCCTCCATAAACATTTGACCACCACCTGCACCGCAACATAAACCATTTTCGCGATTCCGTTCGGCTTCGATTAGTTCTACATTTTTAATACTTTGCAAAATATTTCGCGGTGCTTCATAAATTTGATTATACCTTCCAAGATAGCATGAATCGTGATATGCAATTGTTGTTTTTTCAGAATTGGTATCGCTGAATGCTATCTTATTTTCTTTAATTAATTGGTCAATAAGTTGAGTATGGTGTATCACTTCGCAATTGATTCCATAATCGGGGTACTCATTTTTGAAAATATTAAAGCAATGCGGGCAGGTTGTGATTATTTTTTGCACATTATATTTTTTTAGAGTATCAGCATTTTCATTTATCAAAGAATTAGCAAGATACTCATTACCACTTCTGCGAGCAATGTCTCCATTGCATTTTTCTTCATTTCCAAGAATTGCAAAATCAATTTTTGCAGCTTTAAGAATTTGAGCAAAAGCACGAGTTGTTTTTTTGGCATTATCGTCATAACTACCTGGGCATCCCACCCAATATAGATATTCGAAATCAGGATTTTCGGCGGCAATTTTTACATCTAAATCTTTTGCCCAATCTGCTCTTTCAGCTTGAGGAAATCCCCAAGGATTGCCTGCATTTTCCATATTATCAAAAGTAGGTTGCAACTGCTGAGGAAAGTTAGATTCCATCAGGACAAGGCTGCGTCTCATCTCGACAATTGCGGGAACGTGTTCGATTGTAATTGGGCACTCTTCCATACATGCTCCGCAAGTAGTGCATTCCCATAATGCTTCGATTGATTCGTAGTCGCCAAGAAATTTTCTATTCAAAATTGCTTCTTCTTCTGGAGAAAGTTCCTCTCCATTTGAGTTGCTCGAAGCATTTTGTTTTATTAAAATAGGGGTTAATTCCTCAGTTCGTTTGCGAATTTCGACTATCACCCTTCTTGGGTCAAGGATTTTGCCTGTAAGGTTCGCGGGACATACACTTGTGCATCGACCGCAATGAGTGCAGCTATACCCATCCAACAGAGATTTCCACGTTAAATCAGTAACTTCGGTGGCTCCGTATTTCTCGATTGTTTCATCTTCAAAATTGATTGGTTCCAATTTGTTCGGGATATTCTCTGACCCGAAAAAGACATTAAAAATCGAAGTATAAACGTGGAAATGCTTGGAATAAAAGAGATAATTTATAAATATCAGAATTGTTCCAATGTGAAGGAACCAGAAAATATAGTAAAATGTCCGCGGTGATTCAAACGAAATCAATGAGCTGATTAATACAGAAACAGGATGAATAGCATAATCTACGGGGGATTGGAATTGTGAATGTGCCACATTCTGCAGCAATAATGAGCAAACAATAATCAAGATAAATCCGAGCACAAGTATTGCATCAATTTTTTCGGAAGTATCACCTTGCAATCGCTTAACTTTTTGAGCAAATCTCCTCCACAGAGCATATAGAACTGCGGCAATTATTGCAATTGCTGCTAAATCCGTAGAAAATGTAATTACTGAATAGATAATTCCGAGGAAATTCCAACTAAACTCGGGCACAAATCCTTGTATTACAGCTTCACTTGCTGAAATTAAAAATACAAGAAAGCCCCAGAATATTGAAGCGTGAAGCCAACCCGCATTTTTGTCATGTAGAATACGCGTTTGCCCGAATGCAATTTTTACGGTTACCCACAATCTTTGCCAAAAATGATCTGTTCGATTGATGGGCTTTGCTAATTTCAAACTCTGGAAAAATCTCAAAGCATTGAAATAAAAGAAAGAAACAGATCCCAAGAAGAAAAATATGAAAAATATATTTATTGAATTAAATTCCATCATTAAACCTTTATATTATTACCAACTTCATTAAAATATAAAAAATATTCAGGATTTAGAAATAATTTGATTTCCTCATTTTCTTGAAAATTGACTTTATCTTGCGTTCTCATTGTATAAATTTTATTTTGAAAGGAAAAATTGATAATCGTTTCATTCCCAAGATATTCAATAAAGTTAACAACAGCATCAATTATTATAGGGTTAGAATTATTCTTCAGATATGAGATGTTTTCGGGTCTTATGCCAATTGTAATCTTTTGATTTATAAAATTCATTAAAAAATCTAATTTAGGGAAAGAAAAAACATCTACGTTCTGATTACTAATAACCATATGCTCTTGATTAGATTGCAAAATTCCCTCAAATAAATTGATTTGTGGAGAACCAATAAACGTTGCAACGAATAGATTCGATGGTTTGTGATAAATTTCCATTGGTGTCGCGACTTGTTGGATTTCGCCCTTATTTAATAGAACAATTTTATCTGCCATTGTCATAGCTTCGATTTGATCGTGAGTAACGTAAATAGAAGTTGCTGCAATTTGCGAATGAATTTTCACAATTTCGCTCCGCATTGTTGAACGCAGTTTAGCATCAAGATTAGAAAGAGGTTCATCAAATAAAAATACTTGCGGATTTTTTGCGATTGCACGCCCGACTGCTACGCGTTGCCTTTGCCCACCTGATAATTGCTTTGGCTTATTGTTGAGATAATCAGTTAATTCAAGCATTTTTGCAATTCGCAGAACATTTATTCGAATATCTCGCTTTTTCATTTTTGAAATTTTCATTGGGAAAGCAATATTATCAAACACATTTAGATGTGGATAAAGAGCATAATTTTGGAATACCATACCAATTTGCCTTTCCTTTGGTAATGTGTCATTGATTAATTTGCCATCGAAATAGATCTCTCCCGAATCGAGTGATTCCAATCCTGCAATTATTCTCAAAAGCGTTGTTTTCCCGCATCCCGACGGACCGAGAAACACGCAAAATTCTTTATCCTCAATCGAAAGGGAAATATCGTTGAGGACATTTAAATTTTTAGTAAATGATTTATTTATATTAACAAGTTCAATCTTCAAATTAATTTCCTCTATATGGAAGACCCTTGATAAGCCAATCGGGAGCGGGCTTGCCTTTCAAATAATGATCAAAGAATTCCTTCATTTTTCTTGCATAATCAATTTTATTATAATATTTGCGAACAATATGAGGCTCTTGCTGATATTCAAGCATAAATACAGGCTTTTGCAGACGGCGATATGCCAAGTAAAGTTCGATTCCTTGTTGCCATGGAACTGCTTCATCTTCATTACCGAACTCAATGAGAAGAGGTGTATTTGTTTTGGTTGCTGCGAAAATGGGTGAATTATTTATATAATTATTTAATGAATCCCACAGATTGCCGCCTATTCTGCTTTGTTGCTTTTCATATTGGAATTGTCGAGCCAGCCCGCTTTCAAGGCGGATTCCGCTATATGCACTCGTCATATTGCCAACGGGAGCACCCGCGCATGCAGCTTTGAACAAATCAGTTTGTGTAATTATAAATGCAGTTTGATAGCCTGACCAAGAATGTCCTTGAATTCCAATGGCGTTTGAATCAGCAATTCCCATATCGATCAGTTTTCTTGCACCGCTGACTAATGCGTCAACTGCCGAATAGCCAGGTTCTCCAACAGTATATTTAATATCAGGATAGAACATAATATAATCATCATTCAAATAAATCAATGGATTTGGGCGATGGTTGATTTGCGGTCTTTGAAAGAGGTTCGCCATATCAGAAAATCTGTCATAAAAATGAATTATGACCGGATATCGCTTGCTTGGATTATAATTTTCAGGTTTCATTATAAAGCCCATCAAAGTATCGCCTTTTGAATTTTGCCAGGAAACAATTGTTGAAGTCCCCCAATAATAATTTTCCAATTGTGAATTTAAATTCGTTAATTTCACAAGAGAATCGCTTTTCTGGAAATAATCTAAAGTGAAATATAAATCGGGAAATTCATCGAATTTCTCTTTTGTCAGAATTGCACTGTTATTATATTTTGCCTTTGCTCTTATATTGATATTTTTTGGCGGCTCTCTTAAAACAGTTTCAGGACCCAAAACTCTAAAATCCTGAAAATATAGTGAATTATATTTTTCTCTAAATCTAAAACCATTTAAAATCAAAGTATCTTTATCAGTATAATATTCTTTGTCTTTATCGAATTCAACGGCTCGGAAGCTCATATTTAGTTTAGGATCTCTACCATATATCATCGTCAGAGCAGCAAAACCCTCAGGATCACCTGTAAAGACCATCCATATATCATATTTATCATAAAGCAATATGCGGTTACCTTCATCGTACCATCCTGCAAAACCATAACTTGGCGCTTTATCGGGAAGGTCCCAATCCTCATTATGAACGGGAATTGTTGGCATTTTCTGATTCAAGAGCCGTGTAGTATCTTGTATATTATCATAAGCATACCAATTGCTATCCTTGTAAAAAGCTACATAGTGTCCATTGGGCGATAGGGAAGCGGGTTCTTGCAAATCTTGGGCAATCAATTTTCTTGAACCATTGTTCAAATATATTTTATATAAATCGAAATGAAGATCCTGCCAAGTGCTTTGAACTAAATATGGGGATTCGTCATAGCCAATAGTAAAAAGCGGGTTATTAGTAAACTCGACATCCCTAAAAGTCTCATCTGCTAATGGAATTAGTTTTTGGGTTCCAAAATCATAAATAGCCTTATATACCTGGTCTTTTTTTCTTTCCCATTGATTCTGTTGCTGCGTCATAATTTGTGGATCCTTGTAATTCCAGAGCAAAAGGGAAGATTTGCTTTGCAAGGAATCAATATTTACAATTGTTGTGTCGTTAAATTTTATCTCATATTTTTCAGGTGGAAAACGTTCTGCAACCGGTTTAATACCAATCCATAATCTTTTGCCATCGCGAGTAAATTTCATTTGATTTTTATAATATAAATACAAATCGGAAGGAATATCATTTGCTTTAATAATAAATTGTGTAACATTTGGATTGCCTGCATCCCATAGTTTCAAAGAGCAATCATTAGGGTATCCATTGCTTGAAACTTCAGCAACCAAATAGGCTAATTGTTTTAATAATAGGCTATATGTCAAATTAGAATAAAGAGTTTTATCATTTTTCTCTATTATATATTCAGGAGCAAATTCCTCGTTTAGATTGCGACGAAATAAGCCATCACCTTTGCCATCAGGAGCTGAAACTGCATAGAAGAAAAAATTCGCAAGCGAATCGAATTGATATTCATAAACATTATTAATATCTATTTCAGTGCCTGATTTCAAATGAACAAGCCCAATATTATTTCCAATTGGTTTGAATTTCAAATCCTTATCTTTTTCAATTTCTTCGTCTTTTTCAAACACAAGCCACTTCCCATCATTTGAAAATTGGAATTTCTTTACTTTTTCAAAATTTTTACTGCTGAAATCTTCAAGATTCAAAATTACCAATGAACTTTTGGGTTTATCTTTGGGTGACTTTGCATTCTCTATATCAACCACCTTGGGTTGCACAAGAGAAGCAAACCATTTTTCAGAATTTAAAGGGAAATCAAACTTGGTCCCTCGAGTTATCGAAGTATGTTTATGAGTGTCGAGTGTAGACATAATTGTGGAGAAGCCATCGCCCCAATCGGGAGCAACTTCATAAGCAACCCAATTGCCCCAACTGCTCATTTTCAAAGTCTTGATATATTTGAAATCTTGAGCATCTTCAAAAGTTAATCTTTTCTTTTGAGGGACAGTCTTTTCAGCCTTTTTTTGTGCAAATAAATAAGAACTTGAAACAAAAGCAATTAATAAAAATAATATCAGCTGTTTTTTCATTGTCAGATTAGATTTTTTAAAATTCGTAATTTACGAATATTGAAAGAAATAATATTGATGGAACAAGGTAAAAGAGCGGATAATTTAAAATATATTGGCATTATCACTTCAATTTCCAGAAATAATAATCAAGTAATTTTGAGTGATTTCCCTAAGGAAATAAAGAGTTTACCAAGCAATATTGAAATTGAAATTGGATTTTCACCAAATTTTACGACAAAATTTTTAGCGGAAGCTTTTATATTTACAAACAAATGCATCAAAATCCAACTTAAAGATATTCTGAGCGAAAGCAAATTGCGGCCCCTTATTCGTCAAGCAGTATATATCGAAGATAGTTTTATTAAAAAAAGTAATCCCAAAATAATTTTGCCCGAAGAATTTTTGAATTTGGAAGTAATAAATATCTCGACTAATGAAGCAATCGGTGTAATTACTGATGTTAATGAAACAAATGCTAACCAAATACTGATTGTCGAAAATGATGAATTCTCATTGCCAATACCTAATATTAAAGAAGTTGTGAAAAATATTGATTTTAAGAATAAAAAAATATATATAGAAGTGATTGAAGGACTATTGGATTTAAAAGAAAAGAAGAGGAAGAAATGACACTAATGAGATTCGACATTATATCTGCAATTCCCGATGCTATTCAGCAATACTTGAGCTATAGCATAAATTCAATTGCTGAAAAAAAGGAAATTGTTGAATATTATTTCCATAATCTTCACGATTACGCTGACAATGCCTATCGCAGAATTGACGATTACCCATTTGGCGGTGGTCCTGGCATGATTATCCGTTGCGAACCTGTTTTTAAATGTATCGAGCAATTGCAAGCTGAACGAAGCTACGATGAGGTGATATACTTTTCGCCTGATGGAGAATTGCTCAATCAATCACTTATAAATGAACTTTCAACGAAGCGGAATCTGATATTGCTTGCGGGACATTATAAAGGCATTGACCAAAGAATACGCGACACACTTATCACGCGTGAAATTTCAATTGGGGACTATGTTTTGTCGGGTGGAGAGCTTCCCGCTGCAATATTGATTGATTCGATAGTGCGTTTGCTTCCGCATGTGCTTGGAGATAGTCAATCAGCTTTGGATGATTCCTTTCAGAATGGGCTTCTTGAACCACCAATTTATACAAGGCCCGCTGATTATAGAGGAATGAAAGTTCCCGAAGTGCTACTTAATGGAAATCATAAAGAAATTGAAGAATGGAAATATGAGCAAGCATTAGAAAAAACAAAAAAATTTCGTCCAGAGATGCTGAAAGACTGATTTTGATCTAATCACCTTAGATTTTTCAATTATTTTCTCGACAGCAGATTCATCAGTATGAAATAATGAGAAATTCATCAAATCATGCTCAGTTCCATGGAAATCCGAACCGCCAGTTTCTATCAAGTTGTATTTTTTTGCGAAATCTCGATAATAATTTTGCAATTGAACACTGTGCAAAGGATGCATTACTTCAATTCCATCGAGGCCGTCTTTTTTAATGTTTTCCAATTCTCGAACAGAATAGAAATTGGAAGGATGCGCAAGCACTGCCACTCCACCTGCATAATGAATTAGATCAATAATTTCTTTGCAACTTGTATTGGGTTTTGGCAAATAAGCTGGTCCATTATCATATAAATATTTAGAAAATACTTCGCGCGTATCTTTTGCCAATCCTGCATTGACCAAAGCGCGAGCAATATGAGTTCGCGCAATGGGAGCATTTTTGGATTCATTCAAAATATCATCAAATTTTAGATCAATTTTCAATGAATTAAATTTGTGGGCTATTGCTTCCGCTCTTTTGAATCTTTCAACTTTATATTTTTCGAAATGCTCTAATAATACTTCATTATCGGGGTCGAAATTATAGGCAAGAATATGGTAATCTTTGCGGTTTTGAAAAGCACTTACTTCGCAACCAATCAAAAAATCAAGTTCCATGCGTTTGGCAAGCTCAATCTCCTCAGGAATATGTTCAATAGTGTCGTGGTCTGTGATGCTAATAATTGAGATGTCTTGCTGTTTTGCTAATGAAAATAGTTCATTAGGCGAAGATAATCCATCGGAATAAGTAGTATGAGTATGGAGATTCGCTTTTGCCATTAATTGCATTTGTGTTAATAAATTAGAGACGAATCTGATAAAAAAGAATTTGAAAGCTAATATTATCAAGCATTTAGTTGATAGAAGCAGGTTCTATACCTGCCCCTAACTATCAAGAGGGGGAAACTTTTCCTATTCCCCCCTCTTCGTAAGAGGGGGTAGGGGGGTGTTCTCCTTCCTTTTTTGCACAGCTGGGATGCGAACACCCCTTTATCCCCTCTTCAAAAGAGGGGAAATTTTTCTATTCCCCCTCTTCAAAAGAGGGGAAAACATTCCTATCTCCCTCCTCTTCATAAGAGGGGAAACATTCCTATCTCCCCCTCTTTGTAAGAGGGGGTAGGGGGGTGTTCCTCCCTCCTTCTTTGCACACAGATCAAAGGGGGAAATTTAGATTGCTCCGTTATTTCATTCCTCAATGGCAAATTTTCCCCTCGAAAAAGTAAATCGGACTGATTCAGCTCGCAATGTTAATCTTAGATAAATTTATTAAAATTCGCATAA
>DIEP01000121.1 GCA_002418685.1 Ignavibacteria bacterium UBA5771 | reverse complement strand
GCAATATATACAGATTTCAATTTCATAAAATAATACCAATCAAAAATTGCACCAATTTTATTCACCAATAATTTTTATTAAGACTCTTTTCTTTCTTTTTCCATCAAATTCTCCATAAAATATTTGCTCCCAAGGACCAAAATCTAATTTTCCATTAGTAATGGCAACCACAACTTCGCGTCCCATAATTTGCCGTTTTAAATGAGCGTCAGCATTATCCTCAAATCCATTATGATGATATTGAGAGTAAGGTTTTTCGGGAGCAAGACGTTCAAGCCAAGCGTCAAAATCTGAGTGCAAGCCCTGTTCATCATCATTTATAAAAACGCTTGCAGTAATATGCATTGCATTAACAAGGCAAAACCCTTCGTTTACACCTGATTGCAAGACTGCTTCCTCGACTTGCGGAGTAATATTAATAAAAGCACGGCGAGTCGGTGTATTGAAAAATAATTCTTTTCGATATGATTTCATTATTATTTTTTCCATTTTATAAATGTTTGTAGAAGTCTTTCAAGATTTGGATCATTTGTAGCAGATTGAGTCCCGACTTGTTGTTTAGGGTTCTCTTCTATATATTCAGGACGAGAGAAAAACAGAGTCGATGCATAAGTAATTAATATAGAAAATTCGAGTCCAAGAGAAAAGAAAATCAATGATGGCTCGCTTATGGGAATGAATTTCAGTCCTCTTAAACCAATGATCACAATCAGAAAAGCAGCACCAAAATATACAAAACCGAGAATTGTGTTAGAATATTTATCAGTAAAATGATTTCGCATATAAATCTTGATTCCCTTCAAAAAATGGATAGATTGATAGAATATAGGAGAGTCCATCCATTGAATTGCATTCTTCAATATGCTCAAATCATCAACACTTGTATCATATTCAGCAGATATTTTATGCAAACCCCTCAAATCAGCATTCTTTATATCTCGTGTCAATTCATTTTGACTAAATCTATCAAGATGAACGAAATACTTTTTATAGTAAATTTTATCTAGTGTATTGATTATCTCCCGCTCAATTTTTTGTTTTAAATATCCCAATGGGCGCGGTAGAATTGTTGTTATATACACACCAATCACAACACCGAAAAGAATCGCAATCATGGACATTGCAAATAATGGTTGGAACCAAAATCGGGCAGCGGTAGGAGTCCCAATATAGAGATCAACAGCCCAAACAAAAAGTGATGAAGTTTGCCTTTGAATTTTAGCATTATCTAATGAATATTGGACAAATTCATTACTATTATTATGCACAGTTCCATTGAGGGTTGAAACTACAAAGTATTTAATTGATGGAATAACAATTAAATAAAAAAGAACAACCCCTGCTATAATTGAGAGAGTTAGTATTACTTTTTGAAGCGTAGTTGCTTCTGCAAGCACAAAATAGTCGGTTTTTTCTTTGCTCAAGAGTATATATTTATATTAAAATTCAAGTTAAGAAAAACTTTTTAAATTTATTGAATTTTACCTAAACCTACAATTTTACCTTGCTGTGAGATTTGATATAAAAACACCTGATTTCCGAAATCCATCAAATCCTTTTCGAAAAAGTCATCAAATTGTGCTTCGCTAATCTTTATTCCAAGCACGGAATATATTGTAATCTTATATGGTAAACTCGCATTATTATTTGAAAATATTCTCAGAACTTTATTATCGGAAAAATCAACCTTCAATTGAGAATTTGCAAGAGTTTCGAATACAGATGAAGTAGTGAAACTATAAGCAACCTCAAATGTTAAATTGTCATCAGGATTATCTGCATTGAAAAATGTATATCTAATACTTCCCGACCCTTCAGACGGACTCCCCGATTTAAAATAAGCATAATAGTGCGAATAAAAGAGATTAGCCGGTGTAATTGAATCAGCAGCAAGTGCAAAACTATTAGAACTCTCCCAATTTAATGTAGTAGGAGGTGAACAATTTCCATTCCAACATACATCATACGAATGCCCATAAGACAGAGACAATATCTCAGATTTTATTTTTAAATTTATATTACTTTGCGATGAATTTTTTATTTGAGTTGATATATAAATATCAATTGCAGAATCAATATTTGCAGAATATGCAGATTGTGGTTCATTCACAAATTGCAAACTTTGCGAAAAAGAATTTGAGACACCCAAAAAAAACACAAACAGAATAAATGCTATTTTATAGAAGTAAATTTTCATAATTAACTCGATTTTTGTTAATTTTACATTTTCAAAATAACTAAATTATGAATAAATTAATTAAGATAATCGTTTTTCTTGGAATTTTATTTTCAATCAATCTTTCAGCGCAAGAAAATGCAATACCAAAAGTGCAAATAAAGGATATGTATGGAAAAAGTATTGACGCCAGCACATTGAATAATGAGGGTAAACCTTTCGTGATTGACTTTTGGGCAACTTGGTGCACTCCCTGCATTCGCGAATTGACTAACATTCACAAAGTATATGAAAAATGGCAGCAAGAAACGGGTGTCAAATTTTTTGCTATATCAATTGATGATTCACGCACTGCCAAGAAAGTTCCTCAATTTGTCAAAGGCAGAGGATGGAAATTCGACGTATATATTGATGAAAATAGCGATCTGAAGCGAGCTATGAATGCTGCACATCCACCACAGACCTATCTTTATGATGGGAAAGGCAAATTAGTATGGCAGCACTCAGGATATGCGGAAGGCAACGAGGATGAATTATATAGCAAAATCAAGGAACTGATAGAGAGTCCTAATCAAGAAATAAAGAATTAACATCTATCATCGCCTAATCAATGCAAAAACTTGTAAATATAATCCTATTCTGCTTTTTTCTGTCAGGAAATTTATTATTTTCGCAGATTGATACTAACAAATATTTCGTTCAAATACAAAATATCACTCTTAATGGTATAGCAGTATCGGATATTGAGAATATCATAGCAATATCAAAGGAAGATTCTCTTTCAATTAACTATCGGCTTGTTGCCCCCGCAAATAGTCCCCAGGATGATTTCTTCTATAAAATTGTTTTCACAAATGGATTTGACTCTGCCGTCCATACGACAGGTTTCAATTCATTGAATTATAAATATTTGCAAAATGGCAAGTATTTAATTTATATCTCTGTATTTGCATTGAAAGAAAACTGGAAAACTGAACCAAAAATAATAAAAATTGTCGTAGATGATTCGCTTGCAAAAATTGCAAAAGAAGCTAATATATTAAAGAAAAACCTTTCCAAATCTCTCACTCAAAACAATGCTAATATTAATAATGAGCAAAGCAATTCTTTAATCAGTTCTAATTATTTAATTTATGGAATTATTATATTAATTCTAATCATTTTAGGTATAATTTTTGCATTAATTAAAAAAAATAAATCAAAGAATACGCAAAATAATAGGAATGAAGAGATCATGGAAAAACAAGAAGTTAAAAATACAGACGGGAATAGTTCGGCGTTGCTTGAAGAAAATAATAAGCTAAAGGCAGAAATAAGCGAATTACGTACACAAATTGATACAGCAAACATCAGAGCATCTCAATTATCTACTCAGAACAAAGAGCTGGAAAGTAAAATCGCATCGCTTATAAACACACAAGAAAGTCTTGAAGAATTAAGCCAACAAAAGGATGAACTTTTTGCGCTCATTATTCACGACATCAAAAACCCCGCTGCAATTATAAAAAATCTTGTGGATTTGCTTCGTTCTTATGATTTGACTGCAAATGAGCAAATTGATATTATACAAGATATTGCGGAAACAAGTCAAAGAATTCTCGACTTGTCATTGGAAGTGACTCTTGTTCTTTCCATAGAATCAGGAAAGATGGCTATGAACTTCGAGAAAAACGCAATTAACAATCTAATTCAAGATGTTGTATCCAAAAATCAAGTAATGGCAAAGAAAAAGAATATAAAACTTTTCGAAGAATTACCTGATAATCTTCCCGAAGTTGAAATGGATTATCGTCGAATTCACGAAGCAATTGATAATCTAATATCTAATGCAATTAAATTCACTGAAGAAAATGGCACAGTAAGAGTTCGAGCATTCAAAGAAGCCGGAAATATAACTGTGGAAGTGAGCGATAATGGGCTTGGATTATCCGAAGAAGATGTGGAGAAAGCCTTTCGCTGGGGGCAAACATTAAGCTCCACTCCTACCGCAGGTGAGCCATCAAGCGGACTCGGGCTTTGGATTGTCAAAAAAATTATAGACTCCCATAATGGCAGAGTTTGGATTAAAAGCGCACTTGGAAAGGGTTCAACATTTGCATTTTCTTTCCCATTAAAACAAGATTCACAATAATAGAGTTTTATCAATAATCATATAAATTGCTATCTTCCATTAATGATGGCAAAACGCCAGGACACTGCGAGAAATAAAATGGCTAAGCAATTTTCCCCTCTTTTGAAGAGGGGAAAAAGGGGTGTTCCTTCC
>DIEP01000060.1 GCA_002418685.1 Ignavibacteria bacterium UBA5771 | reverse complement strand
CTTGAGCTTCGCTCCCGAAGATCTTTCAGCTGAAATCAAGAAATTCATTCCCGAGTTCACAATTGAATATGAACCCGACTTCCGTCAAAAAATTGCTGAGAGCTGGCCCCATTCCATTGATGATACTGAAGCACGTGAAGATTGGAATTGGTCGCCCGATTACGGTTTGTATACAATGGTGGAAGATATGATTGGAAAGTTGAGCAAAAGGATTGCTAATTAGAAGAGTAGAAATTTCTACTAAGGAGATATTTTTATAATGGGGCGATTCTTTGTATTCGCCCCATTTGTTTTTCATTTCATTCAGGATAGACACTAATGTCCATCCATTCTTATTGGATTTTCCCATAATATTGTAGAGAAGCAAAAGAATTGCTCCTCTACAATAAAATTGGAATTATATACCTTTTTCCTTCAAAAATTTATTGACAATATCTTTGATTGTCGGTTTGCCAATTTCTGATAATTCATAATTGACGCGTGTATACGGCTTATTTATCTTTATGAAACGAGCAAGATTGATTGGTGTTCCGATTACAACTGAATCGCACTCGACTTTATTTATTGTAGTTTCCAAGTCCTTCATCTGTTGATCACTATAACCCATTGCAGGAAGAAGATTGCCAATATATGGATATTTCGCATAAGTCTCAGCAATTTTGCCCGTTACCCATGGACGTGGATCAACTATTTCTTCTGCGCCAAATCTTTGTGCAGCGACAACGCCTGCCCCAATTTGCATCTCGCCATGTGTAAGTGTGGGACCGTCTTCAATTGCAAGCACTCTTTTACCTGTAATGAGTTCAGGATTATCCACCATAATTGCCGATGCAGCAAGAATTACCTGTGCGTTGGGGTTATATGCCCTTGCGTTGGTAAGCACTTCATCAACATCTTCGGGATAAGCTGAATCCACTTTGTTAATCACAATCACGTCTGCCATACGGAAATTAACTTCACCCGGATAATATCCAATTTCGTGACCAGGTCGCAATGGATCAGCTACGACGATTTTTAAATCAGGCTGATAAAATGATAAATCATTATTTCCACCATCCCAAACAATCACGTCTGCTTCTTTTTCGGCTTCGCTTAATATTGCACCATAATCCACACCTGAATAAATCACGCTGCCCATTGCAATATGCGGTTCGTATTCTTCCATTTCTTCAATAGTGCATTTATGTTTCTTTAAATCTTCAATTGTGGAAAATCTTTGAACTTTCTGAATTTCTAAATCTCCATAAGGCATTGGATGGCGAACACTGACAACTTTCTTTCCTGCATCAATTAATGCTTGAACAACTGCACGAGTCGTTTGGCTTTTTCCACTACCCGTGCGAACGGCTGTAACTGCAATTACTGGTTTGTTCGATTTAATCATTGTCGGGAAAGAACCTAACATCGAGAATTTAGCACCTGCTTTGATTACTCGCGAACCAAGATGCATTACTGTATCATAAGGAAGATCGCTATATGAAAGAATGCACTCATCAATTTTATTTTCTGCTATTAGTTTTTCCAATTCTGCTTCCTCGAAAATTGGAATACCATTTGGATAAAATTGCCCTGCAAGAGATGCAGGATATTTTCTACCAGCTATATCAGGAATTTGCGTAGCTGTGAACGCAATTATTTCGACATCGGGATTGTTCCGATAACATACATTAAAGTTATGGAAATCTCTTCCAGCTGCTCCAAGTATGATTACTCGTGTTTTAGACATAAATCACCTAAATAATTTTAATTAATAATACTATTAAATAATAAATTTAATATTTAAATTTCAAATAATTTTATCAAAGGCTGTCTCAAAAGTATAGAAACCGCCATTTTTCGTAAATATATAAGCAAGAATACTCTTGCTAATCAATGACTTTCATTACCATTTCGTATTGCATAAATGCGCGTTTTAAGACAATCTCAAGTAAAAACAACATTTCATTTATCCACCTAATGATAATGTAAATATATTAAGCATTATCATAATTGATATATATTTAGCGGATTTTTCATTCATAATCTGCATCATATTTCAAGGCTTTATTAATTAAATAATCGAAGTTTACAACAATTATTTAATTAATTATTTAATTTTTCTATTCATCATCAAATAACATTGATAAAAGTGCCATCCTCACATATAAACCATTCTGTGCTTGACGAAAATATGCTGCGCGTGGATCTTTATCGACTTCAGGAGCAATTTCAATGGAACGTGGCAGCGGATGTAGTATGATTGCATCTTTTTTCAATTTTCGCAAAACATTTTTATCGATATTATATGTATCCAAATTGATCTTTTTGGAAACAAGCCGCTCGCGGTCAATTCTTGTCATATACAATACATCGATATTTTCAAGAATACCTTCTGTTGAATTTGCTAATTCATAATTTATATTGTGTTCGTCGAGATGCTCCAATATGTCGGGTTTCATTTGCATTTCATCAGGAGCAATAAAATAGATTTTAATTCTCTCAAATTTGCTTAGCAAATAGGCAAGCGAACGAGCAGTGCGTCCATTATCCAAGGCGCCGATGAAAGCAACGCTCAGTCCATCAATTGTATGGCACTCATTATGAATAGTATACAAATCCAAAAGTGCTTGAGTTGGGTGCTGGCCTCCGCTTCCGTCTCCCGCATTAATAATTGGAACACTCGAAACCTTTGCAGCACGTTTGGCGCCACCTTCTTCAGAATGTCTTAGCACAATCACATCGCAATAATTTCCGACTATTCGTATTGTGTCCTCCAATCTTTCACCTTCGATAGCTGACGAAAATTCTTGTGCTTGCTCTGTGGATAAAACGTGTCCCCCAAGTCGCATCATTGCGGCTTCAAAAGAAAAGCGCGTTCGTGTTGCAGGTGCATAATAGAGTGATGCCATTATCTTGCTGTGATAATCAAGAGAACCACCACGCGCCACAACTTTCTTCATAAAATTCGCCCTGTCAAAAAGGTCCATTATGCGTGGAACTTTGAACTGTTGCGATTCAATAACATGATTTAGTTTCATTTTATATTTTAAATTTATTTCCTAATTATGGTAAAAGTGTTGTCCCCGCCTTTCCTTCCAGAGAGTCGCCGATATATTCAAATGTTGTAATAATTGCTTTTTTCCCACCATTGCGGAGATATCGCATCACTGCTTCGATTTTGGGTCCCATATTTCCAGGAGGGAAATGCCCTTGACTATAGTATTTTTCAATTTCTTCAAGATGTGCTGAATCCAGCCCTTTTTGATTTTTCTTCTTATAGTTCAGATAAACCTTATCAGCATCAGTGCTTATAATGAAAATATCAGCGTCAATTCCATTCGCAAGCAAAGCCGAAGAGCGATCTTTATCAATTACTGCTTCGCTGCCTTCGATTGTTCCATCGGGTTTGCGGATAACGGGTATTCCTCCACCACCGAGAGCAATTGTAACGATGTCCATATCCATAATTTGCTTAATAATGTCAAGCTCAAGTATTTCAATTGGTTCAGGGGAAGGAACAACACGCCGCCATCCACGAGATGCATCTTCAACCACTTTCCAGCCAAGTTGTTCTTGCTTTTCTTCGGCAACTGAATGAGTGTAAAATGGTCCGACGGGTTTTGATGGCTTATCGAATGCAGGGTCATTTTCATCTACAATTACCATCGTTGGAATTGTTAATACTTTTTTATGAATATTATCCTCATTAAAAGCTTTTATAAATGCTCTTTCGAGAATATAACCTATTTCAGATTGAGTGGTTGCGACGCACATATCAAGAGTGTGAGTATATACTTCATTCACAGCTCGTTCTGAACGAATAAGCGCAGCTCCAACTTGTGGTCCATTGCCGTGCGTGACAACAACTTCCCATCCATCGTTGATTATGCGAGCAATAGCTTTTGCGGTATGGTAAGCATTCTCAAATTGTTCTTCGAGAGTGCCACGCTGTCCTGCTCGTATTAATGAATTGCCTCCAATTGCAATCAATGCTTTTGGCACACTTCCCTCTATTTCATTAATTGATACATAATTGCTTTTTGTGCATGCAAACGATTTTCTGCCTCGTGAAATACCACTGAATGTGGAGAATCAATCACTTCGTCAGTCACTTCATCGCCACGGTGAGCGGGCAAGCAATGCATAAATATTGCATCAGGTTTTGCATGTGCAAATAATTTCATATTCACTTGATAAGGGGAGAATATCTGCTTTCTTATTTGAGCTTCGGATTCTTGCCCCATAGATGCCCATACATCAGTATAGATTACGTCTGCATTTCGGACCGCTTCCAATGGATCATAAATAACTTGCAACTTTGCGCCCGTTGCTTTTGCATCCTCAGTTGCTAATTGCCAAGCGGCTAAATTGGGTTCAAAGCCTTTTGGAGATGAAATTGTCACATTCACTCCCAACCTTGCACCCGCGAATAGCAACGAATGAGCAACATTATTACCATCGCCCATGTATGTTATATTTATCGAATTATCTAATTTTCCTTTTACTTCTAAAATTGTCAAGAAATCTGCCATTGCTTGGCAAGGATGTGAAAAATCAGTCAAACCATTAATAATTGGTATGCTTGCATATTTTGCCATATCTTCAACAATCGAATGAGCAAAAGTTCGAATCATAATTCCTTGCACCATTCTCTCTAAATTCTTGGCTACGTCATGAACGCTTTCACGTTTTCCCAAATTTATCTCGTTTGGCGAAAGATATAAAGAAAATCCACCTAATTGCTGGATTCCAACATCAAATGATGTGCGTGTGCGTAAGGATGGCTTTTCAAATATTAAGGCAAGGGTCTTGAAAGTCAATGATTTTGAATATTTCAAGGGATCCTTTTTCATATCAATTGCCAAATTGAATGTCTCTAAAATTTCTTCCTTCGAAAAATCACGAATGGAAAGGAAATCTTTTTTCATTGTTTTTCCTTTTAATTATTTATAAATAAGTTAATTTCAATTAATAATAAATTCTATAATAAGGTGGAACACACCCACATTAGACAGGCGCATCAGTAATATAATGCTTAAAATTGAAGATTTTCAATGCACGAGTTTTTTGCTTAAACCCTATTTTACTTGAAATCTTTACTTTTTTGCACAATTTATGGCGATATTTTTGATAGATTTTCAAAAGGTTAATCTTTTAAAAACACAAAATTAAGAAATAAAAAAGAGATTTTCCAATTTAATTTCTTAAATTTATATTTTTGTAAAATTATGACTGATAATTTCCCACTTGTTGTTGATCTTGACGGCACGATTACATCTACTGATATTTTAATGGAATCAATGCTCGAGCTCCTCAAGCGTAATCCATTATATATTTTCTTAATTATAATTTGGGTCGCAAAAGGATACGCATTTTTAAAGCAAAAAATATATGAACGCACGCAAATCGATGTTTCTAATTTGGCTTATAATCAGGATGTGATTGATTTTGTGCGTCTTGAGAAATCAAAAGGACGGCAAATAATTCTTGCAACTGCAAGTCTTGAACCAATCGCAAAGCAAGTCGCAGATTATCTTGGGATTTTTGATAAGATTCTTGCAACTACTCCACAATTAAATTTACGTGGGAATAATAAACGCCAAATTCTAATCGAATATTATGGAGAAAAGGGTTTTGATTATATCGGCGACGCCTATGTCGATTTATATATTTGGGAATCTTCACGCTATGCATATTTGGTGAGACCTCCGAAATTTTTGCTGTGGCGTGCTGAAAAAATTGCTCGAGTTGAAAAAATATTCCCGCCGAAAAAGAGCAAAATCGAGACTTTTTTCGATGAAATTCGCTATAAACAATGGCTTAAGAATACTTTGATTTTTGTGCCAATTCTTTTGGCTCATCGCTTTGAATTGATCGAGTATTTATATCTGCTAATTGGATTTATTGCATTTAGTTTCACAAGTTCATCAATATATTTGCTTAACGATTTGATTGATATTCCAAGCGATAGAAAGCATCCATTGAAGCGTAATCGTCCGCTTGCGTCAGGAGAAATGCACATTACGACGGGATTTTATCTATCTATATTCTTTTTTGTTGCGGGATTTATAATTTCTATTGCTTTTTTGCATCCTGCATTTGTAATCGTTCAAGCAATATATTTTCTATCGAACTGGCTATATTCAAGATATTTGAAGAAGGAAGTGATTATTGATATAGTTGTTCTATCAATTTTATATGCTTTGCGGTTAATTGCAGGAGCAGTGCAAGCAGATGTCGATCTCTCAAATTGGCTGCTGACTTTCGCTATATTTTTATTTTTATCTCTTGCCACTTTGAAAAGATATTTGGAACTTGGATTGCTCCAAAAAGACGGTCGAAGCAATTCCTCGCGTGGCTATACAATTGAAGATAGACCGATATTGCAATTGTCAGGTGTTTCCTTAGGCTTAATATCAAGCTTGATTTTTGCTCTATATACGCAGAGTGATAAAGTAGCAGCCCTTTATAGCCATCCAAATTATTTGATTGGCATTGTGCTTGTTATCGTGCTGTTTTTGCTTCGCACATGGGTGCTATCTTCTCGGCAAGTGCAAAATGATGATCCATTAGAAATTGTAATGAAAGACCGAGTTAATTACATTCTATTGGCAATTTCATTAGTGATAATTCTCCTCGCTATATAATACTTTGCTTGATTTATCATTGAAGTGTCCATTTCAGAATGCTATCAAGCAATCTCTCCTGTATTTATTATTCCTCGTTCTGTAATAATGCCTGTTATTAAATCGTGTGGTGTGACGTCGAACGCAGGATTGTAAATTCCATAATTATCAGGTATAATTTGCACTTCTTCCATTATTCCTTTATTATTCAAGCCAATAATATGCGATACTTCCCTTGGATTGCGTTCTTCTATTATTATAGATTTGCCGTCATTTGAGTCCATATCAATTGTTGTAAATGGAGCAGCAACATAAAAGGGTATCTGGTTCGTAAAGGCAGCAACGGCTTTCAAATATGTTCCAATTTTATTTGCAGTATCGCCATTTCTTGCAATTCTATCGGCGCCGACAATCACCAAATCAACCTTATGATCTTGCATAAGCATCCCACCCGCATTATCAGTAATAATCGTAAAATCAATACCTTCATTCTTCATTTCCCACGCTGTTAGTCTTGCACCTTGATTTAGAGGTCTTGTCTCATCAACCCAAATATGCAAAGGAATACTTGTTCGATGAGCAAGATAAATAGGAGCAGTGGCTGTCCCCCAGTCTCCACAAGCGAGCCATCCTGCATTGCAATGCGTGAGAATATTTATAGGTCGCTGATTCTTTTTGTATATATTTTTTATTATCTCAACACCATTAATACCGATTAACTCACAATTTCTAATTTCCATTTCAGCAAATTCATTTGCTTTGAGGAGGGCAATTCTCTCGGAGTCCGATTGATTTTGCATTTCTTTTAAAGAATTAGCAACATATAAAGCTCCCGCTCGAAGATTTACTGCTGTTGGTCTGGAGGAAATTAGATGCAGTAATAATTCGTTAAAATATTCCACATTACCACCACATTGCTTGACTGCAAAATATACTGCATAGCTTGCTGCAATACCGATCGCAGGAGCTCCGCGAATTTGCATTGATTTTATAGCTGCGATTATATCTTCAACTGTTTTCAATTCAATTGTTTGAAATTGGAAAGGCAAAAGTGTTTGGTCGATCGCAATCAAATCGTCTGATGACACATCATACCAAACTGACCGAGTTTCTATATTATTGACTTTCATTTTATAATTATGAATTTAACAACCATTAGAAATTTTTAAGACAAAGACTGCTTTGCCATTATCGAACTCTTGAGAAATATTATTTTTTAATAAATCAAAAATGATTTCATAATCTCCATAAATCTCTGTGCTCATTGCATTAGCAGTAACAATCAAGTCTTTTTGCTTTTGTAATTTCTCAATAAATTCCTGCACTATTTGCGGGTATTCTCCAATTAGTGGATACATACTAATTTCGACCGATACATTCATCTTTATACCTTTTTTTGAACAAATCCAACTAAAAATGCACCTTCACGAAGCAAATAATCATTATCAACATCTCGCTCATAATCAAGCACTATGTTTTTCTCCGTTGATGGCTTAAACTTTGTTTCTGAGAGCAAGTATTCTTGCGAAGCAATCTCATCAGAATTCTCCGTGATTAGCGCTGATCCTCCAATTTGCGGAATGCCGAATTTACTTAATATTTCTCGCAATTGCTTTTCATCGAAGAAATTTGCGTTCTTAAAAACTTTATTGCTATTTTTAGTTTTTCCAAGGTAGGAATTTATATTCAAACATCCGATTAGCAAGTATCCATCGGGTTTTAAGATGCGGTATATTTGCTCAAATGCTTTGCCGCGATTATCGACAAATTCTAATGATGTGATTGCAAACACATTTTCAAAATAATTATCAGGATAATCAATTTCTTCGATATTCTTGATTGCAAACTCCACACCGTTTAAATTCTTTTCCCGAGCTTTATTTATCATATTTTCTGATACATCGATTGCTGTGAGTCGGAAGCCATTATCAATAAAGAATTGAGTCCAATGTCCCGTTCCGCATCCAATTTCCAAGGCACTTTTTATAGGAATTTGCTCGATAAATTTCTTAACCCGTCGCTTTTCTACAAAATCGACTTTTCTACCAAAATCAGAATTATAATATTCATCATAATAATCTGCGACAAGGTTAAAATCAAATATCATTTTATATCTCCATCAAAATAGTTTACAAAATTAAGGAATAATCATTTGAATCAAGTCAGAGTATTATTTTTCCAAATATTCTTTGTAAATTTGTTAATTATTATAGTTTTAATTTTCAATGGCAACAAAAAAATTCTGTGTTATAGGGCTTGGATATTTTGGTTCAAATTTAGCACGAAGTCTCACAAAAAATGGAGCGGAAGTGCTTGCAATTGATAAAGATATCAGGCGAGTGGAGGAAGTGCAAGATGAGGTAGCGGTTGCAGTTATGCTTGATTCGACCGATAAGGATGCATTGCGTTCGCAGGGCGTTCAAGATTTCGATGCGGTGATAGTGGCAATTGGTGAAGGATTTGAAAACTCGATTATTACTACATCAATTTTGCAGGAATTGGGTGTTAAAAATATTTATAATCGTATGGTCAGCAAATTGCATGCACGCATCTTACATCTTCTGGGAATTGAAAATATATTACTTCCCGAAGCAGAAGCTGCCGACCATTTAGCAAGAAGATTAGTTATGCCTGGGCTGATAGATAGTTTTCCGCTAAGCAGTACTCATTCAATATTTATTGTTAAAGTGCCGAAGAAATTTATTGGCAAAACTATTCGAGAATCAAATACACGTATCGAATATAATCTTAATGTTGTGACAATCAAAAAATTATCTTCTGTATTTAATCAGACACCTGACTCACTTTACGAGGCAGAAACAACAGGAGTGCCCGATCCGTCTTATAGATTTGAAGAAAACGATTTAGTCGTTCTCTTTGGCAATGAAAAGGATGTGAGGAATTTTTTGTATGAATAGAGTCTCAATTTTAATACTCATTTTTATATTGAATTCAATACCTTTTTATGCCCAAATTAACTGGTATAAGTGGAACGAGCCGACTAATTTAGAAAAATTAAATTCTAAAGAAGATGATTTTGCTCCTCAATGGAATAATTTTGAAAATGCTTTGTATTTCAATTCCAATTTGTCGGGGCATTCATTATTTTATATTTCTGAAATTGATAGCAATAATGAATTCAAACTGCCAACGAAAATTGATGGTGGAATTAACTCCACGATGGAGAATCAGTCTTATATTACTTTTTTAAGCAATGATATTGCCTATTTTACTTCTTTTCATAAAACTCCCAAAGGTTCTGTTTTCAATATTTTCGAATCAACTTTGCAGAAAAATACATGGCAAAAGGGGATAATCTTAGAAAGTCTGCGAACTAATGATTTCTGCTTTCATCCAACAGTAGCTCCAAATGGCAATTTCATAATCTTTGCCCAAGCGAGTCCCGATAATCCTGAAGATTCGGATCTGTGGATTGCATTTCGCAACGGTGATAATATATGGAAAGGATTGTTGCGATTGGATGCTATAAATACGAACAAGTCAGAGATAACTCCGTTCCTTGCAAGCGATGATACACTTTATTTTGCCTCTAATGGCTTTTCGGGTAAAGGTGGTTATGATATTTACTATTCCATTAACATTGATGGAATCTGGCAGAAACCCCGACCGGTTGCAGATATAAATACCGAATATGATGAATCTGATTTCGTCGTTTTGCCAAATAATACAGCAATTTTCTCATCAAATCGACCCAATGGCAAAGGGGAATTGGACCTTTGGCAAACTCGTCGAGT
>DIEP01000106.1 GCA_002418685.1 Ignavibacteria bacterium UBA5771 | reverse complement strand
GCAATGAAAGAATTGGTCGATTCGCTTGCATTTATAAATCATTCAACAACAGAGCATGATAATGATCAATTTGTGTTTCTTATGGCATTGATGACTGATAAAGATGCGGAAAGTATTTTCTCGATAATTTCGCCTTTAATAAAGCATTTAATATTAACTCAACCAAAGACTTCAAGAGCAAGCAATCCGCTAGTTCTAAAAAACATTGCCAGCAAATTCATTTCTGATAAATCAATCGAAATAATCCCAGAAGTTCCCGATGCATTAAACAAATTGATTGAATTGAATGATTCTTCAATTATTTTGGGTTCATTTTATTTAGCAGAAGAAGTGAAGAGAGCATTGCCCCCGTAGGAAATAATCTGAGCAATGATTTACTTGACTTTTTGTTTTAATATGGTTTTGATTTCAAATTAAACTATCTATTTAATCATAGCTCTCATTTAATCATTTAAATCAGAGTCCAGAATTCCATTGCACAGACGAGGACGCCTGTACTATTTGGGACATAATACATTGCAGAGACATTGTATGCGTTTCCCGACGGGCTTATCTGTTGATATAATATATTCAAAATATTCAAAAAAATACCCCTTACTTCTTGAAAAAATAAGGGGTTAATTTTAATTTCTTCTTTAATTGAATTATTTACCGCGATTTCGATTTCCCATCATCATTTGGCCATCCCACAACAGGAAATTTTCGGGGGACTGATAAAGCATTCCAAAATTATGATTTTTCCCAATATTCGGTCTGTTCTTTAAATCTGGATATTTCTCAAGCAGTTCTTTCTGTTTGCTTTCAAATTTCGGTTGGACATCACTTTGTAATTTTTGCAAATCGCTTTTCAACTTTTCATATTGCTTCGGATTATTCTTGATGATTTTATCAAGGTCAGCTTTATAAACTTGCATCTCTTCCTTGTTTATGTTCATTTGAGCTGAATCCATCATTTGCCCACGGCCTCCATTCTTGCCTCTTTGATTCTTCATCATTTGCTTCATATTATCCTTTCGGTCACTTGATGCTTTATCGCGAAGATCATTCAAAGTTGCTAAATCACTCTTTGAAATGGATTGGTCAAAAGTTTTCTTAATTTCTAACAATTTGGGATGCACTTCCTTTTGACCAAATTCTTGCATTTCCTTTTGATATGCTTTTAGAGATTCTTTTTCTTGATTGCTTAGTCTTTGCATTGGTGCTGCGAAGACTGTGCTAGCGGCAAATAGAATTGTAATTACCGCAACATTCATCATTTTCTTGAACATATTAACCCTATTTAATTTTTAATACAATTATTAGACAATGAAAACGAATGAAAAGTTTAATGAGCTTGGTAATTTGCTAAATCCACATATATTGCATTCATTTGAAGCTATGAATTTTCATTCTATTCTCATATTTATGAAGTTAATAAACTGGGGTTATCTCATAAGACATTATACCATCATTTGTAAGAAAATATCAATGGAAGATTGTCATTGCGAGCAAATACTCTTGCAAAGTAATCTCTTTGATTAATGAGATTGCTCATGAACTGACGTTCGCCGCGATGACTTTTCATTCTACTCACAATAATAATTATCTGCCTTTTGAAACAACCCCTTGATTTTAATTAATTATTGCTTTATTAACTTTTCGCAAGTTAATAATTTCCCATATATTAAAAAAGATTGCTTTATTAAATTATTTTCTAGATTAGAATTTTTTAAAAGTATATTTTAAAAAGCATATTCGAAGAGGCAAGATTATAATTCAACAGAAGGAAAGGGAAGCCCTCCCCTTCTATTAAATAAAATATCTGATGATTATCATAAAGAATAGGGAGCGATACTAATTCATGCTTGGATTTTGGAGCAATTCTTGAATTCTATTTAATATTTTCCTCTCCAAAATTCCGTTTGACTCCCAAAATTGAACTTTGTTAGTTACATGCTCTTCCATTCCGCTTAATTGGCCCTTCAATTTCAGATGTGTAGTTCCATCAGGATTCTCAGTTAACCAGAATTTGTATTGCATTCTACCACTTTTCCAGACACCACCACGAATGATGGGTATTTTCAAACTGAATTGTTTCAATACATCCCACGTTGAATCTGTATTGCCAATTATCACGCAGTAATCAGAAAAAACTTTACCTTTGTAGTATCCTTCATCAGTTTGACTATAAGTTTTTCGGAGAATTTGACAATTAAGTTCCTCAATGGATTGAATTACGATATTCCACACTTTTTCAAATGAGCTATTATAAATTCTTTCATAACCATTAGGATTATATTGTTCCTTTACAGTATCCTTCTTGAAAGGATCGAATTTATCCTCTTCATCCTGCTGGGCAAAAATATTAAGATTACCAAAAATTAGCAAACACATCGTAATAAAAAATATCTTTTTCATAACAGCACACATTTTTTTAGATAATTACAAATATACGGAAAGATGAACAAAGAATGGATCGGAGAAACAATAATTAAGCATCAAAAGAAACTTATTCAATTAGATTATATTGATTATTAAAAAAATAATTATATCTGAAGAATTTGCGAATAATTATAAAAAATAAAACAAAAGGACAAGTAGCAATGCAGGTGCAGAAAACATTATACTATCAAAGCGGTCAAGCACTCCACCGTGTTCCCAAAATAAATTCCCCGAATCTTTAACATTCGCATCTCGTTTGTAACTTGACTCAAGAAAATCCCCTATTTGACCAAGCGTTCCAACAATTAAACCATCAATTAACAAAATTGATATTGGCAAATCTATCTTGAAAGCAAGACCAAGCAGCCAAAACGATAATACCGCTGTGATAAGCCCCGCAATTCCACCTTCCCAACTCTTTTTGGGACTGACCATAGGGGCAATCTTATGCTTTCCCCATTTTTTCCCTATAAAATATGCAAAGGAATCGCATATCCAAATTGAACCAAAAAAGACAAGCAGATAACTTATCCAACTAGTATTATTTGCTATTCCCAAAGAAAATAAATAGTTATAAAAAAATCTTAATATAATTAATGAAGAAAATGGAATTAATAAATAAACTAAACCGCCAAATGTTATTGAAATATTAATAATTGCATTGTTATGATTACGAAAAAGATTTACAGTAAATAATATGATGAATAAAATTAATATCTGCTGAATCATCGCAATAAATATTGGTCCAACATTGTGCGTAATGTATGAAAATGTGAAAATTAAATAGATACTTAGCAATAGGGATAGTCCGCTGATTATTCCAAGTATAGTCAATGGATTATACCCCTTTGCTTGCGTTAATCTATAAAATTCCCACAAGCCAATAGAAAAAAGCAATGCAAATGCTGTAAAATAAACCCAATTACCAAGATAAATTACAATTATTAACAATGGGATACCAATCACTCCAACCAATGTCCTTTTAGCTAGTTCATTCATATAATTTCTTTATTTATTTAATTGTTTAATATATTCTGGAGCAAAAGGTAATCTTTCATCAATGAAAAGAAAAATCTCCCCAAAATGAATTTGTATCGAAACATTATCAGCAATAGATCTATTTCTCGCCCCTTCTCGCTTGCCCAATTCCAACGGTTCTGCTTCTAACTTCCAAAATAAATTGTTTGTTGTAAGAATTGCTTTATTCATTGGAATTAATGAAATTATCTCATTTTGATAAGAATTAAGTCGAAATGAATAATCTATACAAATTCCATAACGACCTTTATCATAAATGGTTAGATCCATCAACTTTGAATAACGGCTTAAAACGCTCCAATTATTTAATGAATGTTCATACAAACCTCCATGAATCCCTATAATTAAGATGTGTTTGTATCCTTTTTCAAGCACAAATTTTAGCACTTTTTCAAAATCATTTGTTTCCTGTTCCTCAATTTTAATTAATCGATCAGGTGGAAAGTCAATCGCCATTATATCGTCGATGCGAAAAGAATCTAAATCACCAATGATATAATTAGGCATTATTCCATTATTTAATAATGATAAGCCTGCTCCATCTGCTGCAAAAATCGGAATTTTAGGTATTTTGTGAATTATTTCGAATTCATCGAATTCACCATTTAAAAATATAATTGCATCGAAATGCTTATTTCCGAAAGAAATTTCCACAAAACATGATTCATCATTTTCTGTACTAAAATTCATTAAAAATTTAATTAATCGAGATAATTTTCAAAATTACAAAAATTTAAAGTCTTATGCATTTCTCATACGCTGAACATAGTAGTTATTTTCATAGAAAAATATCAATAAGGTTTAAAATATTCTTAAATTTGTAAAATATCGTAAATTAGTGTTTATGGTAAATGTTAAATATAATAAGATGCTTGCAAATATTTCTGAATCCCTGCTGAGTAAATTGCATTATCTATATGATATTTGTAGTGTCAAGGATTCGAAGTATGAAGAGATATTCGAGGACTTTAGAATTTTGCAATCAATTGATTATTTAGAAATTAAATCTATCCAAGTAATGAGGAACAGATCAATCCAATCGAAAGAACAAAAAAAATACAGA
>DIEP01000019.1 GCA_002418685.1 Ignavibacteria bacterium UBA5771 | reverse complement strand
ACCCCATTATCCTCTCTTAAAAAGAGGGGGAATCCAGATTGCTTTGTTATTTCATTTCTCGAAGGGACTTTTCCGTTTGCATACATTATAGAAATATACACTAACAGAGCCACTCTATTTAAGTGGTTATGAAGTATATTTCTACCCATGAAGCAATGTATATAATTTCCGGGTATCTTTTTATTGTGGGATTTTAGCTGTGATCGGACCTCGCAAGCCGCGATAAGAAGTTAGCTTTGCCTCAACGAAGCCAATGGGGATTTTTGCTGCCACTTTGATAGGAACTTTTCTGTCATCATCTGTCAGCCAAATATATATTGAGCCTTCGCTCTTAAATAAGCCACCTTCGACCACAAGTGGTTCAATTAAGATACAACGGAATTTTCCAACATCGACTTCTTCAGTTGTCTTGCCGTGGATACGCACTCCAAGTTGATAAGTAGTGTCTTTGAAGAAATTATTTAGATAAAATATTGTTCCCTTCGGCATTGAAGATAAATTAAGCGAACGCACATAATAAAATGCAGACATAATATCGTAGCTGTATGGCGGCACTTTATATGTATTTCCGCGAGTATAAACAAGATTCTTTCCCTGGTCGAAAATTGCTTGCTCATCGCGTCTATATTTTCCTTCTCGAATTTGCTGATTAAATTCCCACGAAAAAAGCCCCCCAACATCCATTATTGTTGAATAAGCATCGCGGACTTTATACAAATAATCCAACGCAGGCAAGGATTTTACTCCGAATCGGATATCATAACAAGGTCTTCCATTCCGAAAAACTGGTTCAGGCATAATTTGCAAAAAGCCTGTCCCTGCTGTAATGAATTTATACCCCACTTTATATTCAAGACGTTCGCCAAAGCCGAAGGATTCATTAGGTAGATATCGAAAACCATCATTTGCTGTATTGATTGTGGAATTATCGCTTACTAAATAACTTTTGGGATTGGTCTGTGTATACAAGTTAACAGAATTGAGATTACAAAAAGTAAAAATGCAAAGGAATGACGCAAAACCCAATACCGTTCGATTCATTTATTTATGTTTATTTTGTTAAATTATGACGTTATTGGTTGAATGAAATTGATGCTTTAGAAGAAACATCTTATTCGTCTTCAAAATCTTTGATTCTATATCCAACTCCGCGGACACTTTGCACCAATTGTTTGCCCTTTTTATAATCAATTTTATTACGCAAGCGCTTTATATAAACATCAATGATATTTGAATCGGGGTCAAAATTATGCTTCCAAACGTGCTGGGTTATTGTGCTTCTGCTTAAAATTCGATTTTTATTGCGCATCATATACTCAAGCAAAGAATACTCTTTTGTTGTCAAATCAATTTCTTTGCCGTCCCGAATTGCCGTATGCGAAACAGTATCGAGCACTAAATCGCTACATTTAAGTTTCGTAGTTTTATCGGGTAATGTTCTGCGTAGAAGAGCTCGCAATCTTGCAGCAAGTTCTTGCATTGCAAAGGGTTTGCCAAGGAAATCATCTGCACCAAGGTCCAATCCTCGCACACGTTCTTCCACAGTATCTCTACCGCTCAATAGCAGTACTGGAGTTGTCTCGCCCATCTCTCTTATTTCTCGCAATATTGAATATCCATCTTTCCCGGGTAATACAACATCAAGCACAATTACATCAAAAAGATTATTCAAAATATAATCAACTGCTTGATTGCCATTTGAAATCAATTCAGCAATGAAACGCTCCTGCTCCAATCCATGGACTATAAATCTTCCTAATTTGTCATCATCTTCAATTACAAGAATTCTCATAGATTTTTAGTTTTAAATTTAATAAAACTCATTTTTTTATAAATAATGGATAAATTTCACTAGATCCATCAGAAATATCAAGCACAATATAATACATTCCGGTAGCAGGCAGCCCTCCACCAATTTTTTCGCCATTCCATCTGTCGCAATAAACCACTTCTTTTTTCCTGTCGGCATTCTTTGTGATTTCACCTACTATTTTATTTGCTTGGTCAACAACGCGAAGATCAATTTTGCCATCAATCGGTATTTTATATATTATTTCAAGTTCTCCAAGATTTGGATTATAGGGATTTGGAGATACTATGCTCAAGTATCTTGGCTTGATATTTTTCAAAGTTGTATCGAACCTTGAGCATTCATTGGCAAGGCAACCATAGAAACGAATCTCATCGATTAAGTTATTTGGAACATTCCATATAAATTCGCCGCTTGAAAAGGGTGCATAACCAATCGTTATTGTATTGCTCATCGTTTGCTCTGCAATCGAGAAATATATTGTGTCAAGAGGTGAATTTACTAATGTTGTGTCCCAGTGGAATCGCAAAGTTGGGCAATCAGTCAGGCAAGGGTCAATTGAAATATACAATTTTCTCGGTTTTAATTTTAATTGGAAATAATTTGTATCAGAAATTCCACCCATAGAAATAAATCTACTTTGAACTATATAAATGCTCTCAAACTTTGAGCAATCCATTATCGGCAGGCAGGGGATAGTTGCTCGGAAAATTATATTTCCTGAATTTTCAATCTTTTCACTATAAACATCTTGCCAAATAACCGAATCTATACTAATTTGCAAAAGTAAAGAATCAGCACACTGCACTGTTCCTTCAATTGTAATTTCATCTTCAAACTGATAGACATTATCAATTCCATTTGTTATAGAAAATCCCGGCGATTTGAAAGAAACAATAGCACTTGTATCAACATTTTCTATTGGATTGGAGATTCCCGTGAGAATGAAGAAGCCCTCTTTTCCTAAAAATTTATGATCTAAGTATAAATTATAAGAAACTGTATCTTTATTATTATCAATATCAGCAATAAAAATCGGCGGAATGCTATCTATTGGCACACTTTGATATGTTTCATGGAATTCCAATTTAACAGTCTTCTCGGTCAATGTATTATTTACCCATTGCAAAAGCAAATCTTTGCCAATGCAGAATGCTTCAGGGGGTGTTTGCTGCTCTTTGGGAAATATAAATGCAAATGAATTGGGAATATTTGAACCAAAAATATAAGTGCTGTCATTTGTCGTAATAACTATATCATTTTTGCCATCACCTTCCAAATCGGCAACTTCTAACGAAAAGATCGTCTGATTTGGGAATGTGAAGGAAAAAGTTGTGTCGAAAGGATGTCCCAAACGGAATTGGTCGTCTTGATAATCTCGCATTCTTAAAATTCTGAATGTGCCTCCATCAACAAGGAATATCTCCTCTTTGCCATCTTTGTCCCCGTCAAAATCATTGACACAGGCGATCCATCCGCTGATTTTTTGCGTGCAAATCGTATCGAATAAATGCAAAAATGTATTCGGCGGTGTTGGTTTCGCGATACTGCCATCTTTTTGATACCGTAAAACAGCCAAGTAATTATCATAATAAGCAAAATCGGATGATGAAAGAGTTGCAATTATTTCATTCCCGGGATTATTTGGATAATAGGGTAATATTTCATTTGCAGGATTGCCATCCACATTGCCCTCTGCAATTGACCAAATATGATTGCTCCCACCCAAAATTGGTGGAATTAATGTATCATTCAATTTGGTAATTGAGTTGCCATTTATATCATAAAGATGGAGCCGAGATTCCCCTATAGAGCTATCTATTCCCGTATATTCTTCTGCGATGAGAATATAAAGAGAATCCTTCGCGGAACGATCTGTTAAATTAACAAAATAGGGTCTGATTATTGCCTTTTTCCCCGATATTATGGGAGTAAAATCTCTTGGTGCGAATTCTTGCAAAACAGCATTATTTGAATAATCCAGAGCGAATAAATACGGTCGATTATATGTTTTATTAACAATCGAATTAGTGATATTCACTGAATCGCTCAAATTGCCATAAGTCGGAAACAAAACGAGGTTTCTCCCCAATTTATCTTTTGCAAGAGAAGGTGAATATAGATTTATTTCGGGGGCAACTTCCACGCGATTTGCAATATCATCACCAATATCATTAAATGGAAAAGTCGAAATTAAATTTGAAACATTGAATTTCAAAGCACCACGCAAAAAGGGAATTGCCAAGGCGGTACTATCAATTATTGGCGTATGAATATTAGCAGTCGAGTATATCTGGAAATCATTGGCGAAAAGCTTACCCGCGAAAGGTTTCAAGCTTGAATATATATTCGGGGCAAAACCGCGCAAATCCAATGCTAATCTTTTATAAATTGAAATATCTTGTTTGCTTTCATCAAAATAAAATAGATAACTATAAGCAATTGAATCTACATTATATTCAATAGATTCCGTAGCAATTACTGAAATTGCATTATTATCAGAAAAATTATTTGAAAGAGTATCAAGCAAAACAGATGCAGATTTTATCCCTTCAACATAATCCGGGAATTTGAAATTTGCTATTAATTTACCTGTTCCGCTGAAAAGTATTAATCTATCGCCCATAACTGCAACAATCTCATTGGGTGCAAATGGATATTTTTCATTGATTTTTGAGTTATTAGAAATATTACCAATCAAGGGTTGCACTTGCCCTGAAATTAATGGTGTTGACCATTTAGTTTTGATAGAATCAATTATTTGAGGAGAGGATATATTTGAATTTCTTCGAGTCGCTTGCGGATTGCCATCAAGATAAATCCAATGAGACGGACTGGAATTATTAACTTGTGCATTCATCGGAACGATGAAATTCACAAATAAAATAGCAATCGTAATATTTAATAGAATTGATTTCAATTTTGCAAATGTGTATAGATAATACTGATTATAAAATATTAATATTTTATCATAATACAAAAATAAGTAAATTTTCATAAATATTTCATTTTTATTTAATGAAAAAAATATTTAAAAGAATTCAGAAAAAAACATACCAGAAATTAAGTCCACTATTCTTTTCATTTTTTTTCTTAATTTTAAAATAATTTAGTATTGATAATTATGGAAATGATATTTCAAAAGCTCGCATTAGCATTTAATTTCTCGCCAAATAGCAGAATATTATTGCAAGAAGCAAAGCGTATGCAAAAATTATTCTCAAGTAAATTGCTCTTAATACACATTGGGAAATATGATGATGAAACTAACCAAAAATTAACAGCAATGCTTGAGCAAGAAGGTGTAGACAGCAGTAATTCCGAAATTATTTGGCGTGATGGCAATCCCGCATTTGAAATTATCAATATTTGCTCCGAAAAGCAAGTAGAACTTCTGATAGCAGGAGCACTTGAAAAGGAGAACATCATCAAATTTTACATTGGCTCGGTTGCAAGAAAATTAATGAAATTTTCTCCCTGTTCAATAATGATTTATAAGATTCCAATTATTCCAAAGCAATTCAAAAAAATATTTGTTTCAATTGATTATTCGCAAATTGGCGAAAAAGCTATGCAAATTGCTTATCAAATTGCTTTGCGAGAAGGTGCGGATGATCTCAATGTAATCAAAGAATTCTATATTCCCGGGCTTACTGCTACTCTTCAGGATCCAGGCACAGTCGGACAATTCGACGAAATTATTGAAAGATCAAAACATGATGAGGAAGAAAAAGTCAAAGTGTTTTTGAATGAATTGAATTTGAAGGGTGTTAATGTTAATATTCAATGCCTTTATGGTAAAGAAAAATACGTCGAGAGGAATTATGTAGATGAAAATCACCCCGATTTATATATTGTTCCTTCAAAAATCAGAAAATCCACATTGCTCGATAGATTCATCCCGACAGAAATGGAACATATTTTTGAAGATTTACCCTCAAACATCTTAATTGTTCGATAAATGGGATTAACAAACCAAGATATTGTCATTCTGTTGCTCGGTATCGCTGTGATGCTTTTTTCAGCAAAAATGTTGGGCGAAATATTTATTAAGTTCAAGCAGCCAGCGGTAATTGGAGAAATAGTGGCGGGAATAATTTTAGGACCCACTGTGCTTGGTTCGATTTCTCCTGATATTTTTTTATATATATTCCCAGCAACAGGTCCCAGTCATAATGCTCTAACGGGACTGACAAATATTGCGGTAGTATTGCTCTTGCTCATTTCAGGAATGGAAGTTGATTTAAATGTAGTCATAAAAAACAGCTCAAAAGCGATAATTATCAGCTGCCTTGGAATTGTGATACCATTCATACTTGGCTTCCTCACAGCATGGTTTTTCCCATTTGCTCTTGGAATTGAGGATATTAATCTCAAATTAATTTTTGCTCTATTTATTGGAACAGCGTTATCAATCTCCGCCCTCCCTGTTATAGTAAAAATTCTGATGGATCTAAATATCTATAAAACGGATATTGGAATGATAATAATTGCTTCAGCTATGATGAATGACCTTATTGGATGGTTGATGTTTTCAGTCATACTTAGTATGAGTGATTCAACTGAATCCCATTTCAATTTTCTTCAAATCCTAATCTTTATTATAATTTTTCTTATTCTCGTTTTTGTGTTCTTAAGAAAAGTAATTGACAAAATAATCAATCGGATACAAGAAAAATGGTCATTCCCAGGGAGCATCTTAAATTTCGTTTTAGTATTAGGGTTTGCGGGTGCTGCTTATACTCAATATATTGGAATTCATGCTGTGCTTGGAGCATTTCTGGTTGGTATCGCAATTGGCGAATCAGCAAGTTTAAGCGAACGGGTTCGCGAAATCCTAAATCAATTTGTTTCAAATATATTTGCACCGCTATTCTTTGTCTCTATTGGTTTAGGAGTGAATTTCATTCGAGATTTTGATATTTCAATAGTCTCAATTATTCTTTCTATCGCAATTATTGGAAAGGTCGGTGGGTCATATTTAGGAGCAAGGATCTCGAAGTCAAGCACAACAGATTCTGCAATTATTGGATTTGGATTGAGTTCCCTTGGGACAATGGAAATAATAATCGGCTTAGTAGCTTTGCAAGTAGGGATTATTACTAATAATGTCTTTGTGGCACTTGTAATAATGGCTCTAGTGACATCTATGATAAGCGCACCATTTATGAGTATTATGCTTAAACGCAGGAAAATATCTGACATTAATGCTCTTATCAATAAAAAATATATCAGATTTTCTGACGCAAATACCAAAGAAGAAGTAATCGATGAATTAAGCGAAATAATTGCTGCATCGAACAAATTAGACAAAAACGACTTAATGCGTTTGATTTTGGAAAGGGAAAACAACCTTACAACAGGGATTGCCAATTATCTTGCCATTCCTCATGCTCGATATAAACTGCAGAACCCTGCACTGGCAATTGCAATTAATAAAAACGGGATAGATTTCAATTCTGCTGATGGCACACCCGCGAAATTCATATTTATGCTCATCACACCTGAAGACAAAAATGAATTGCAATTGCAGCTGCTCGCAAATATCGTGAGTAAATTCAGAGACCGCGAGTTAATTGAATCAATTCTGAATCTCAATGATATTAATAAAATTGAAGCTGAATTGAGGAAATTGTAAAATTGAATTATTGGACAAATCGATTCCAACGGAGATCAATTATTGTTTCGGCTTCTTTTGGAATGAGAATTTCATATTCTCCCATAATGTTGATATAGCCACGTTTTGAGCCATCTAATTCGCTTGCCCATCCAAGACCATTTTTGAAGGAATCAGCCAATTTGAATCTTTTATTGAATTGTTCATCGCCCCAAATATCAATAAAAGACCAAACGGAATCTTTCTGCACACACGCAAATCCCTCGGAATAATCTCGGACATTATCAAATATAAAATCGGTAAGGAATTTATTACCTTTTGTATATACTGCCCATTTTGTTATTTTATTACCAAATGAAGATGCTACAAATACTCTACCTTCCTTGAAATCTCGAGCGTAAAAGAATTTGGGCCTAATTACAAATTTTCCACTTTTATCAATGAATCCAAAGTATCCATCATATTCCACAAGAGCAAGCCCTTCGGAAAAATTGTGGGCTTCATTAAAAATCAACGGAATTGCTACCTCGAAATTTTTATCCACATAACCGTATTTAGGAACAGTGTCCTGCACAACCGCCAAACCCTCATAAAATGATTCTCCAAAACCAGACTTTAATGTTTTCACAATTTTTCCATCCTTATTTATCCAACCCCGAATGGAATCGTTCATCACAAAAGCATAACCTTCGGAAAACTGAGTGGCATCCAAATACTTCGGCTGTGCAATTACAACACCATCTCTTCTGATATACCCGTAATATTTGACATCAGGTATATCGCTCCTCCAATTAACGATAATTGC
>DIEP01000082.1 GCA_002418685.1 Ignavibacteria bacterium UBA5771 | reverse complement strand
ATTGGGTCTATTCAATAGCAATAGACGGAAGTGGCACAAAATGGATTGGAACTCAAGCTCCTGATTTAATATCCTTTGATGGGACGAATTGGGCATTATATAACCCTTTAAATACAGGCTTACCCGATAATGTAATAAGAGCAATAGCTATTGATGAAAAGCGTACTAAATGGATTGGGACTTATAATAAGGGATTGTCAAAATTTGACAATGTAAACTGGAAAACATACAACACCTATACAAATTGGGATTTTCCTGGCAACTGTTTAACTTCAATAGCCATTGACAAAAGTGGCACAAAGTGGATTGGAACTAATAACGGTTTGGCAAAGTTTGATGGCACAAACTGGACAAAATATAATACTTCAAATTCGGAATTGCCTGATAACTATGTCCGTGCAATTGCTACAGATGGAGATGGAACAAAGTGGATTGGGACTCAATTCGGTGGTTTAGCAAAATTTAATGGGGTAAGCTGGACAATATACAACCGTTCAAATTCAGGTTTACCTTTTTACTGTGTTAATTCAATAGCAATAGATATCAATGGAACAAAATGGATTGGAACAGGCAACGGTTTAGCGGAATTTGACGGAACAAATTGGAAAGTATATAATACTTCAAATTCGGGTTTACCTAATAATTGGGTCTATTCAATAGCAATTGATAAAAATGGTTCAAAATGGATTGGGACAATTAAGGGTTTAGCAAAATATGACGGCACAAGTTGGACAATTTACAATACTTCCAATTCAGGGCTACCGAGGAACGGTGTAATATCGATTGCTATTGATACAAGCGGGACAAAGTGGATTGGAACTGATGGTGGAATGGTGAAATATGATGGGACATGGACAATTTATGACACTTTAAATTCCGATATACCTGATAACACAGTCTATACTATTGCAATCGAAGTAAATAATACAAAATGGATTGGGACAAATGAAGGTCTGGCTGCTTATAATGAAAATGGGATTCCTTCTTCAGTCAATGAAAATATTTTGCCCGAATATAATATATCGATTTTTCCAAATCCTGCAAATGATTATTTGAAAATTGAACAAGGTGAAGCAAATATTTCTCACGTTGAAATCATTAATTTGCAAGGGCAAGTAATTAAAAGTCAAAGAATATTGGGAAATCAAAGCACATTAGATTTAGCGAATTTATCAACGGGAGTTTATATATTAAAGATATATACAGACAGCGGATTTATAATCAAGAAACTAGTAAAACAATAAGAAAACATATCTTTATAATTAATAATTAACCCCGACATTTCATTCTTCGCAATGACGGGGTAAATGAGAAATATTACCGAAATTGGATTTCTGCTCAGTGAAATATATATATGCAAATTTACCTTTTTTATTCGTCTCAATGTTAATTATTATTTATAAATTAGCGAATTAAAGTAATATGAATTTCCAAAAATTAACATTAAAATCACAAGAGACGTTAAAAAGTGCCCAAGAGATTGCAGCAAGCTATGGTAATCAATCGCTTGAACCGATTCATTTACTTGCTGCTCTAATTCAAGATAAAGAAAGCATTGCCCCCGAGATTATCAAAAAAATCGGTGCTGATCTTGATTTAATAAAAATTGAATTAAATAAAAGTCTTGAGAGATTACCAAAAGTTGCAGGCGCAAATTTCACTAATCAATTTTTTTCTAATCAATTAGCGAATACTCTTGATGCTGCTGAAAAACAAGCCGATTTAATGAAAGATGATTTTATCAGTGTCGAGCATTTATTGATTGCACTTGCTACTGTTCCGAGTTCTGCTCACGATATTTTGAACCAAGAAGGGATAACAATAGATACAATTCTCGCAGCATTGAAGGATATTCGTGGGAATCAAAGGGTTACTGATCAAACTCCTGAGGAAAAATATCAAACCCTTAAAAGATATGGCAGGAATCTGACGGAAGAAGCTCGCCGTGGCAAACTGGATCCTGTGATTGGTCGTGAAGAAGAAATTCGTCGCGTATTGCAAGTGCTTTCGCGTCGCACAAAAAATAATCCCGTCCTTATTGGTGAGCCGGGCGTTGGCAAGACCGCAATTGTGGAAGGTATTGCAATTCGAATTAGCAATGGAGATGTTCCTGAATCTTTAAAGAATCGACAAATTATCGGGCTTGACACAGGCAGTCTTGTTGCAGGGACAAGTTACCGCGGACAATTTGAAGAACGAATGAAGGCAATTGTAAAGGAGGTCATTGATTCAGCGGGAGAAATAATATTATTTATTGATGAAATTCACACTTTAGTTGGAGCGGGTGCAGCGGAAGGTAGCGTTGATGCCTCAAATATCCTCAAACCACCTTTATCTCGCGGAGAATTGCATCTAATCGGTGCAACAACTCTTGATGAATATCAAAAGCATATTGAAAAAGATGCTGCATTGGAACGCCGTTTCCAAAAAGTATACATCGAAGAACCAACAGTGGAGGACACAATTTCCATTTTGCGAGGCTTGAAAGAAAAATACGAAGTTCATCACGGCGTTAGGATTACAGATGCGGCGATTATAGCAGCGGCGCAATTGTCTCATCGATATATTACTGACAGATATTTGCCTGATAAAGCAATAGATCTAATTGACGAAGCGGCTTCAAAAATTAGATTGGAGATTGATTCAATGCCTGCAGAAGTGGATTCTGTCTTACGTCGCTTGAAGCAACTTGAAATCGAGCGACAAGCTTTATTAAAGGAATTAAAAGCAGAATGATAATACTTACAAAAATAGATGGTTCGAAAATTGCGATAAATCCCGAAGAGATTGAAACTGTTGATAGCTCGCATGACCCCACGATTACATTGATAAGCGGCAGAAAAATTAT
>DIEP01000115.1:8389-10379 GCA_002418685.1 Ignavibacteria bacterium UBA5771 | reverse complement strand
TGGAAACACTATACACAGGAATGCAGAATTCAGGACGATATCCAATCAATATAGATTGCAAGGAATTAGCCAGCGGGACATATTCACTTGTTTTGACAGCAGGTGATGTGGTCTTGACTAAGACTTTCCAAATAAATAAATAATTATTATTGTTGCGAGTTCTCATAATAATTTCCTATTAACCTCCCCCTCAAAAGGGAGGTTTTTTATTTTAAAATGTATTAATTTTGCCATAAATGAAGTAAATTTTATTATGAATAAAATATCTATTCTTTTTTTAACGCTTTTCTTCTTATTCTCTTCTATGCAATTAAGCGCAGAGATTTCTTTGCCATTGCATTATATACAGCAGGATTTTGATGTGATTTCTTATGATGCATTTATTAATTGGACAAGCATTTCAAAAAAGGAAATTGTAGCATCAAATAGCATCAAAGTATATTGGAAGAATTTTACTGATTCGAGCAAGTTTTATTTCCATTTGCGAGACCTTGCCATTGACTCGATATTTTTCAATCAGCAAAAAATTAATGCACTCGCGATTGGAACTCCCGATAGTGCTGCATATCATTACGAAATTATACCATTAAACACAAAAGCGGGCGATACTTCATTTATCACAATTTATTATCACGGGGCAATGACTGATGAAGGTGGAAATTATAAATGGGGTGGTGTTCATTTCCAGGATAATATACTTTATTCATTGGGTGTTGGGTTCAGCAATAATTATGTTTCAACAACGCAGCATTGGTTAGCATGCTACGATCATCCTTCTGATAAGGCAACTTTTCATTGTCAATATAAGGTGCCTGCGGGCTATTTCGTTGCTTCAAATGGGGAATATACAATCCATAATTTAGATGATGGAACTGATATTTATGAATATTCGCATAATTATCCTGTTGCTACTTCATTGCTGACTTTCAATGTGGGTAAATTTGTGGAAAATAAAAGAGAAGATTCAATAGCGCCAATTTATGTTTATTCACAAGCAAAAGACACAGTGGCATCCAATTTTGCCTTCAAGTTTGTTCCAAATATGCTCTCATATTTTTCTTATTTATTTGGTAATTATCCATTTGAAAAAGTTGGATACGTGATTACATCTCTTGGTTCTATGGAATCCCAAACGATGATTAATTTTTCTCGAGTTGAGTTGCTCCGAGTTTATAATAATAAGGACACATCTAATCCAGTGGCAGCTCACGAACTTTCTCATCAATGGTTTGGCGATGCAATTACGCCTTGGGATTTCCGTGATGTATGGTTGAATGAATCATTTGCAACATATTGCGAAGCATTATGGCTTGAGTATTCTAATAAGAGCGAGATTGCTTATTTTACCGATTTACTCAATAAAAAGAAATCCTATATTAATAAAGATTTGAAAAACGAGGGAGCTATACCTCTTTATAATTTTACGAGAAATGAAAATGTTTCAAATTATCCTGCTACAATTTATGAAAAAGGTGCAGTTGTGCTTGGCATGCTGAGATATGAGATTGGTGATGAGAAATTTTTCAATTTTTTTAAAAATTATTATGAAACATATAAATATAAGAATATAAATACAGCAGAGTTTATTAATTTTTTCAATACTCAAACAGGCACTGATTTATCATGGTTTTTTGACCAATGGATATATGGTATTGGTGTTCCTCAGATTTCTGTAGACTTCCAATTCAAAACACCGACTGGCAATGCAAAATACAATGTATCGAAAATATCAATTGTGCAAAATAATCCCAAAAGCTGGGATGTATTCCAGAATGTTCCATTAGCTATTGCTTTTATAAAGAATGGAGAAATTTTTAACACGAAAGTCGTAAAGTTCGATAAATCAACAACTGAGATCAATCTCGACCAACCCATTGAATGCGACACTGTCTCATTTTCTTATGCAGGAGAGGTTGTTTCGCTTGCTGATGTCCGCGATGTGAAATTCTCCCCTGAGACAAGCGTTCAGAGTGATTATGATATTTCAAAT
>DIEP01000115.1:0-8243 GCA_002418685.1 Ignavibacteria bacterium UBA5771 | reverse complement strand
ATTTTTAATAATAACCAATTGATTTTTTCTAAGAAAATTATAGTTGAGTGATGGGAAATCTCGAAGATATAAAACGTATTCGCAGGAATTACAATCGAATCAGAAAAGAAGTTGAAAACGAAGCTGAAAAGCTATACCGGAACCCCGGTGAGATTACAATAGTGGCAGTTTCAAAGACCTTTCCTGCAGAGACTATTGAATCAGCAATTGAATCGGGAATTAGAAGTTTTGGGGAAAATTATGCACAAGAATTTCGTGATAAAATTAAATATTTTGAGACAAAACCTAATCAGATTGATTGGCATTTTATTGGGCATTTGCAGACAAATAAAGTGAAATATTTAATACCTCACACAAAGCTTATTCATACGATTGATTCAATTGAACTTGCTGAAGAAGTGAATAAACGTGCAGGGCAATTTAATATTAAGCAGAACATTTTGTTGCAAATCAATACATCGGGAGAATCTTCCAAATCGGGTTGCAAGCCTGATGAGGCAATTGAACTCGCAAAATCTTTTATTAAATTGGAAAATATTAATCTTATTGGACTTATGACCATAGGTTCATTTTCGGAAGATGAAAAAATTATTCGTAATGAATTCACTTTGCTGCGAAATTTAAAAGATGAAATAAATCAAAAACTTGGCACATCAAAACTCACTGAACTTTCAATGGGTATGTCGCATGATTATTTGATCGCAATTGAAGAAGGTAGCACAATCCTCAGGATAGGCACGGCAATTTTCGGACCGAGAGAGAAACATATTTGAAATTACAGGTCTTTGTATTTTCCTTAATTTTGTGTTTTATTTATATAATTTAAGATGATTTATGGTACTTGGTGTTGGTATTGATATAATTGAAGTTAGCAGGATAAAGCAGTCGATAGAAAACTATGGCGAAAGATTTCTCAATCGCATCTATACACCTGATGAAATTGAATATTCCAATGCTTTCAAAGATAAAAAATATTTGCATTTTGCAGCAAGGTTCGCAGCAAAAGAGGCATTCAGCAAAGCAATTGGGACAGGACTCACAGACGGATTCCATTTTAAGGAAATTAGCATTTCAAATAAATCAAATGGTGAACCACATATAATTCTGAGTGGCAATACATTGGAGAGATATGCAGGTGAAATCTTCCACATTTCGCTATCGCATATTAATGATGTTGCAGTTGCCACCGTTATTCGAGAAAAGATTTAAAATAAAAGGAAATTTTATGTTAGAATTAAAATTTATACGTGAAAATTTTGATGCAGTTGTCGAAAATATTAAAAAAAAGAATGAAAAAATAAATCTTCAAGGTTTTTTGGATATTGAAGAAAAACGCAGAGCATTAATTCAAGAATCAGACAAATTAAAAACCGAAAGAAATCAAGTTTCACGGCAGGTCGCAGAATTAAAAAAGCAAGGCAAATCTGCTGACGATATTATCTCAAGAATGAAGATTGTTTCTGATAAAATTAAGGAATACGATGAGCAATTGAGGAATTTAGAAGAGCAAATAAATCAAATTGTTTACAGCATTCCAAATATGCTTTCGCCCAAAGTGCCGATTGGCAAGGACGAAAGTGATAATAAAATTATTCGATATTGGGGAGAGATTTCCGAACAGAAACTAAAAAAAAATCATATTGAAATTGCAACTGACCTTGGAATAATTGATTTCGAGCGTGGAGCGAAAGTCTCAGGTTCGGGATTTGCTTTTTATATTGGAAAAGGGGCAAAATTGGAACGTGCTTTGCATCAATTTATGATTGATTTTCATACCTCCAAGCATGGATATACCGAGATTTGGCCTCCATTTTTGGTAAATCAGGCAAGTATGTTCGGAACGGGTCAATTGCCCAAGATGGCTGAGGATATGTATTATTCCCAAAATGATGATTTGTATTTGATTCCTACCGCTGAAGTGCCGCTGACAAATTTTTATAGAGATGATATTTTGAAAATTGAAGAATTGCCGAAGAAAATCTGCGGATTTTCGCCTTGCTTTAGACGTGAATCGGGAAGCTACGGCAAAGAGGTCCATGGCTTTTTGCGTGTTCATCAATTCAATAAAGTGGAAATGGTGAATTTCTCTTTACCCGAGAATTCTTACGCACAATTGGAAGTGCTTACGAGCGAAGCGGAGGATATTCTGCGGGCATTGGAAATACCTTACAGGGTAGTGCTATTGAGTTCGGGAGACACATCATTTTCAAGTGCAATGACTTATGATTTGGAAATTTGGGCGGCGGGCGAGCAAAAGTGGTTGGAAGTATCAAGTTGTTCCAATTTCGAGGATTTCCAGGCACGACGAGCAAATATAAAATTCAAACGCTCTCCCAATGCGAAGCCCGAGTTTGTGCATACATTGAACGGTAGTGGAGTTGCGACCTCTCGACTATACGTCTCAATTATTGAAAATAATATTCAAGAAGATGGGAGCATATTAATACCCGAAGTGTTGCGTGATTTATGCGGTTTCGATAAAATCGAGAAGCAGGAATTATAGAATTAGTGAATAAAATGGTGGGAAAGTGGTTAAGCATTAAATGTGTAATATTTTCTTAATTTTGAGAAGATATGATGACGAAGTGCAATAATTTGGAAATATAAATATAGATAGAAATTTATTACAAAAAATTTGGAAAATTGAAAGAAATGTCATCCCTCAACAAAGATTGTTTAAGCAGTGTTGCTATAGATGAAACTTGGTCATTTGCTGATAAAACCATTAAGGATACAACTTATATTACACATGGGTATTATACTTATCCAGCTAAGTTTATACCGCAATTAGTTTCTCGTTTAATAAATGAATTAAGCTTTGAGGATGATATAATAATCGACCCATTTATGGGCAGTGGAACGACTATAGTTGAATCAATTGTAAACAAAAGAATTGGAATAGGAACTGATATTAATGATATTGCTTACCTACTTGCAAAAGTAAAAACTACTCCGATAGAACCATTCGCATTAATAGAAGAATTCAACAAAATTAAATTAGATTTACTCCACCGCTTAAACGGACAATATAATTTTTTTTCAAATCAATCTGCAAATTTATTACCACAAAATGAAAGAATAGATTATTGGTTTCTTCCTGAGCAAAAACAAAAATTATCCATTATTTTCACTAGAATTTTGGAAATCACAAACAAGGATATTCGTGATTTTTTTCTTGTATCTTTTGCACAAATTTTAAAATCATGCTCAATTTGGATGCAGAAAAGTGTAAAACCAACAAGAGATAAAAACAAAAAAATGTATAATCCGCTTCTTTTATTTTTAAATCAAGCAAACAAAATGGTGAGAAAAAATAACGATTTTAATGAGATTTTGGACAAACAAATAAAAGAAAATATTGATGATTATAGAAAAATCTCTTGCGAAGATTCGAGAAATTTACCATGTGAGGATGGGGTATCTTCGCTAATAATAACAAGTCCACCTTATGTGACCTCATATGAATATGCAGATTTACATCAATTGCCTTCTTTATGGTTTGGTTATTTAGGGGATTTAGCAGAATTTAGAAAAAAATTTATTGGCAGTGCATATAAATCAAAGGAATCAATTGATTTAAAAAGTTCGCTAGCTGAGGAAATCATTAATAAACTAGGGAATAATAAGAAAGGACGCGAAGTAAAAAATTATTTTGCAGATATGTTAGAGTCATTTATCGAAATGAAAAGAGTGTTAAAAATAGGTGGTAAAGCATGCATTGTTATTGGAAATACACAGTTCAAAGGTGTTGATATTTTGAATGCAGAGGTCTTCCAAGAACAATTTGAAAATATAGGTTTCAAAACTTATAATGTTATTCATCGCAAAATTCCATCCAAAATGTTACCTTCAACTAGAGATATTTCAACAGGCCAATTTGTTAAATCAACGAATAGTAGTCTTAAATTTGCATATCCAACAGAATATATATTAATAATGGAAAAATTATGACAATTTCTGATCTCATCATGCTGTATGATAAGAAAAAAGAACAATATGGTAAGGAGGCATATAGGCACATTTCTAATCTTCTTCAAGAGGCAAAAGCTAAGCATCAAAAAGATTTTATAGGTACAGACCACGAACAATCTTGGCGAGCATTTAAAGGTAAGAATCTTGAGAAACTAATTGAATATATTATTGTCGATGAGGTAAAAAGTCTTGGTCTTAAAGTAATTAATGGCAATTCTCTTGAGAGAACGAATGGGGAAAAACTTTCCAAGGAATTAGGCTTAGTTAAAAGAAACCTATTAATTGATTATGGAGAATTTGGTTCTCATTTACCTGATGTGGATATCATTATTTATCATCCAGAAACATCCAAAGTAGTTGCAGTTCTTTCGTGCAAAGTTACATTAAGAGAACGTATTGCACAAACAGGGTATTGGAAGATAAAACTTGCCTCAGATAAAGTCACTCAACATATCAAAGTTTACTTTATCACACCTGATGAAGATGGCACATTAACCTTTAAAAATCCAACAAAAAAAGGTAGAGCAATTGTTGAAACTGATTTAGATGGTACTTATGTTCTAAGTGAAAAAAATATTGATGAAAGTTCAAAAGTAAAAATGTTTGATAAATTTATAGACGATTTTAAAAAACTTATAAAATAAATTATATTTTTTTATGCAAAATTCCAAAAAAGAATTAATACTTGAATCAACTACTCTATGGGATTTTCCAACACAAAATTATGGTGATAAACCTCATGGTGATAATAAATATAACGGTGTTACACCTGCATTCATTATTTGGAATCTTCTTCAACGCTATACTAAAGAAAATGATTTGGTCGTTGACCCTATGTGTGGAAGCGGAACAACTATCGATGTTGCTAAAGAACTTAATAGAAAAGTAATAGGTTATGATTTAAATATTCTTCGTGCTGATATAATAAAAAATGATGCTAGAATGTTACCTCTGCAAGATAATACTGCAGACTTCGTATTTATTGACTCACCTTATTCGGATAATATTAGATACTCTGATGATAATAATTGTATAGGAAAAATTTCCTGTGAAAATCCTATGTTCTTTGATGAATTAGAAAAAGTAGCAAAAGAGATATATAGAATTCTTAAACCGAATAAAGTTATGGCATGGCTTATTGGCGATCAATGGATTAAAAAGAAATTTACACCAACGGGCTTTCTTTTATATCAAAGATTGGAAAAATATTTTGAAACACTTGATATTATCTGCGTAACAAGACATAACCAAACTTCAAACACTAATATTTGGCACGATAGAGCAAGAAAGTACAATTTTTATCTCAGAGGTTTCAAGTATTTATTTATAATGCGGAAAAATACCTGCTAAAATTTCAGAATTTGCTATTTTAGAACTTTGTTAATTTTGCAGGGGGAGCATTTTTCAATGAGGAAATTCGGATTTGTGATTCTTTGCTTGGTATTTTGTTTTAATTCAAGCAATTTTTCTAAAAATACAGAACAATCTTTATCCTTTCATCCTGATTCCACATATAAGGAACTTGCCTTATCAATTGATTCTGTGTTATCTAATAAAAATCTTGGCTCTACGCAGCTCTCAATTGCAATTTATTCATTGAATGAACATAAATTTATTTATGAGAAAAATCCCTATTTGCCACTTAAACCTGCCTCACTCACAAAGCTTCTAACTTCGTTTGCAACTTACTCTCTTGTTAGCGATACATTTAATTTGCGAACTCAAATTTATACAGATGATAATAATATTGATGATGGCATAGTGAATGGTAATCTTTATATCCTTGGTGGGGGAGATTGTCTGATGAAACTTGCCGATTTAGATGAACTTGTCCAGCAAATCGAGAACCTCGGGATTAAGAAAATTACAGGCGATATTATCGCAGACGGCAGATTATATAATGGTGATAACAATAGATTCGCTTATAGCGGAGATAATGATGAGGTTGAACCTGTTGCTCCAATTTCAGCGTTATCACTTGAGCAAAATCGCTTCACGATTTTTGTTAATTCACGCGTTACTTCTCAATCTCCTAAAATCCAAATAATTCCAAATGCCGGAAATGTTCAGGTTGTTTCAAATGTGAAAATTTATGCGCCTGCACCTGCAAAAAAGAAAAGTTCCAAAAAGAAAGCCAAGAAATCCTCATCAAATTTCCAAATTTATGAACAAAATTATGGAGATAGAATCCCATTGGACGTGGCTCTTCTTTCGACCTATCGAAATCGGATTTCAGCTCATTCCAAATTGAAAGATGATGGGACGCAAATTATTTATCTTTCGGGCACAATGCCGAAAAATAAAAATTTGGGAATTCAGGAATTTATTCTTTCTCCAAATATGAGCTTTGCCAGCGTGTTTCGCAATCGATTAATTAGCAATGGAATTAATGTTTCAGGCAAATTTGATAAAGTTTCAAAATCGGCAGTTATAGATTATCCTAATATGAAAAAAATTGCAGAATTCGCCCGTCCTCTCAATGAATTGATTAAGCAAATGAACAAAAATAGCGATAATTATCTTGCGGAAAATTTATTTAAATTTAATGGTGCAATTGCCTGCAAAGATACAGCAACCGTTGTTTCGGCGAAAAGACTTTATGATAGCATTTACTCATCAATTGTAAAGCCCGAGCAATTGCCAATTTTGAATGATGGGTCAGGGCTATCACGGCGAAATAGAGCTAGTGCGTATTTATTAGTTAATATGCTCGCAAAGGCAAGCCAATCGAAAATCTTCAGCTCTTATGTTGCAAGTTTATCGATTGCAGGAGTGGACGGGACGCTTGCAAAACGTCTCCGCGGAACCACAGCAGAAAATAATCTAATGGGAAAAACAGGGACTCATCGAGATGTCAGCGGGCTAGCAGGGTATATTCATAATCTTGATGGAGAAATATATTTGTTTGCATATATCTTTAATGGACCAAACGTTGGGCTTTATAAAAATCTTGAAAATGAGCTAAGTTTGATTTTATCAAATCATACAAAATATAAACTGAATGAAAAGCCAAGCAATTAAACGGATTGCCAGTTCATCCGTTTTGAATATTTTCCTGATAATTGTTGCTTTGGTAATGATTTTTCCTATGTTTTGGATGCTTCTCCTTTCGTTAAAAAACTATCCCGAACGTTTTACGACATTTTTCCAAACGCTTTTTTCGGAATTCACATTAAAAAATTATTCAGAAGCAATTCAGTCCGATAATTTTGGGCAATATTTTATAAATTCATTGATTGTTTCGGTCAGCACTTCTGCAGCAAATATATTATTTTCAACGATGGTGGGGTATGCTCTTGCTCGGCGGAAATTTTATGGCAAAACGCTACTGATGAGTTCTATACTTGGTGTGCTAATCATTCCATCTCACGTGATTATGATACCTCTATATCGCTTGATTGTTGAAATTGGCTGGCTGAATACATATTGGGCATTGATTGTTCCATGGTGCGTCACTCCATTTGGGATATTCCTTGTTTGGCAATATATGCGCTCAATTCCGATTGAATTGGAAGATTCTGCGCGCATTGACGGTGCGGGGTTTTGGCAGATATTTTTCAAAATCATTTTTCCGACTGCAAAGCCTGTTTTGATTGTTCTCGCAATCTATACTTTTTTAACGAATTGGAATTCGTTCTTATTCCCATTTTTATTTACAAATGAAGAGCAATATCGAACCTTGCCCGTAGGCTTGACATTTTATCTCGGCAAGCAATCAATTGATTGGGGACATTTGATGGCGGGAGCATCTCTTTCGGCACTTCCGATATTGATTTTATTCATAATTTTCCAGAAGCAAATCATTAAAGGTTTGCTTGCAGGTGCATTGAAGGAGTAATGGGAAATAGGAATGGTAGTGGCAAAGACGTCCCCGTCTATGTGCAGAATTGTAATAGGCAGCGAAAAATAATAATCCTGTAGAATAACACTTAAAATATATTCGGGTCCTTTGGAATTGAAATAATAAAGCGAGTGCCTTCTTCTGGTTGGGAACTAACATAGATTTCAGCATATAACATTTCTACATATTTTTGAACAATAGCGAGTCCCAACCCCGTCCCAAAAGTATTATTCCTCACATTTGTGCCTCTATAAAGTGGTTCAAATATTCGTGAAAGTTCATCTTCGGGAATTCCTACACCTTGGTCTTTCACAATCATATTATAGAAATAATCATCTGAGATAATTTCCACAGAAATCGCCGAATCAAGCGGTGAATATTGGCAGCTATTTTTCAATAAAATTCGCAAAATTGCTTGGATAATTAATTT
>DIEP01000050.1 GCA_002418685.1 Ignavibacteria bacterium UBA5771 | reverse complement strand
AAGATGTAAAATAAATTTAGTAAATTTGTGTTTATATTATAAAATAATTAAGTGATCAAGATGGATACTGTAAATAATATGGATATCAAGGAGTTTAAGGCATTAATTTATGAAACAGTAAAAACAGCAATGTCGGATATTTTAGAGGATGCTGAAGCCTTGGGCAGTCAAGATTTTATCGAATCAATAAATAAAGCTCGTCAAGATTATGAAAATGGTAATTTTACTTCTCTTGAGGAAATAGATGTATAATATCGTTTTTACTAACCGTTCAATTAAAGATTTAGAAAATTTATCACCCGAAGTAAAGACGAGAATAATTACCAAATTAAAAGAATATTTACCTAATCCTTTTGACTATTGCACAAAACTTTCTGACACAAAATTAGGAACATATCGATTTAGAATTGGTGAATACAGAGTAATTTTTGATTTAGACGGGACAACACTTGTTATTTTAAGAATAGGTCATAGAAAAGAAATATATAAATAGAATACTGCCATAAATTACTGAGCGAGAATATATGACCCGGGAATGGGGAGGTTCCTGCAAGCGGATCCGCTGTGGGAGAGTTTCCCGACATTATCGCCGTATCAGTATGCGTTCAATAACCCGATGCAATACAAGGACCCGAGTGGACTCGCGCCGGAGAAAGAGAAAAGTAAAATAAATATATATAAATTCGTTTAACTTCTCAATCATATAATATAGTAATATTATGAAATTTAGAACTTTTATCGAGCAAGATGAAGATGGAATATTTGTTGCTACTTGTCCTTCATTGCCTGGTTGTATTAGCCAAGGCAATACAAGAGAAGAAGCCTTAAATAATATCAAAGATGCTATCGAAGGTTATCTGATAAGTTTAAAAAAACATGATGAGCCAATTCCCTCACCAATCAGTGAAGAATTGCTTGATATTAATATATGAGCAAATTACAAACAATTTCAGGAAGAGATTTGTGCAAAATTCTTGCAGCAATTGGATTCGAAATTGACCATCAAACGGGTAGTCATATTATTTTAAGACAGAATAAATATCCATATAGACGACTAACCGTTCCCGATCATAAACAAATAGCCAAAGGAACTATGAGAAATATAATACGAGAGTGTGGGCTTACACTTGATGAATTCAATACGCTATTAAATAAATAATATTTAAACCACTTTCCGGTCCTTACGCGAATCTATTGCCACATAAGCATTCCTTCACAATCAACTTGCCTATCACTAACACGCGCGAGCTCGCACCGGAGAAAGAAAATGGCTTGAACCGGTTGCAACACGCACATACTTATTCATAAAGAACCTTCCGAATACTTAGCTACAATGTATCGTTATTTTCTGCATTCTTCTCAAATTGTTACTTTTCTTCCCGCTTTGACTTATTATCTTATAATTTTTGTCTAATAATAAATTATTTATGAATAATTATTCATTCAGATATATCAATTTATTATATTTTCTTTTAGTAATTTTGTATTATAATTCATTGTAAATTTTTCAATTTATATATTAATTAATATTTATTAATGGAGACTAAAATGAAAATAGCTGTTATTGATGATGAAATCCAAATTATTGAGGATATTAAGTCTCTCTTCGAAAAGGAAGGATATGAAGTGGTCTATGCACAGAATGTGCCTGATGCCTTATCCCTTATAGATAGAGATCCTGTTGATTTAATAATTTTGGATGTTATGATGCAGGAAAGCGATGACGGTATTTATCTTGCAAATAAATTCCGTCAGAAAGGTATTTCAACACCGATCATTATGCTCGCTTGCATTTCAAAAATCACAGGTTTTAACTTTACAGAGAGCGATACTTTACCAATTGATGAATATTTGATTAAACCTGTTGCCCCTGAGTATCTGCTTGCAAAAGCTAAAAGATTCTTAAATAAAAATTAAAGGAAAAAAAATGTTAGTAAGTGAAATTAATACACTAACAGAGGAAATTTCCTCGTTAGTCGAAAAATATGGTGCGGGAAGGCAGTCCTTGCTGCCAATCTTGCAAGAAATCCAAATTCGTTATGGACACATCTCGGATGTTGCACAGCAAGAAATAGCTCGTTTGCTGGATATACATCCCGTTGAAGTATATGGAGTGACTACATTTTACTCTTTTCTGAATACAACAAAGCGGGCAAAATATAATATTCGTCTTTGCAAAACAATTTCTTGCGATTTAACGAATAAAGATGGAATTGCTCGAGCACTCGAAAGGGAATTAGGTATAAAATTTGGCGAGATTTCCAGCGACGAAAAATATTCCCTCGCATACGTTAGTTGCCTTGGAATGTGCGATCAAGGTCCTGCGATGCTCATTAATAATCAAGTATATTCCAAATTGACCCCACGGAAAGTTGTTGAAATTTTAGATCAAATTAAAGGGAGGTAAAAATGCCAATTCTAAATAAAGCGATAGTATTTAAACAGGAAAATTGTGGCGATGGATTGCAGAAAGCTTTAAACATGAAACCAATCGACATCTTATTTGCTGTTCGCGAATCGGGTTTGAAAGGTAGAGGTGGTGCAGGATTCCCCGCGGGATCAAAATGGATGTTAGCGTCTGCCGCTCAATCTGATAAAAAGTATGTTATATGCAATGCCGATGAAGGTGAACCCGGCACATTCAAAGATAGATTATTATTGACTGAATTTACCGAACAAGTTTTTAATGGGATGACAATTTGCGGTTATGCAATTGGCGCACATCATGGATTTGTTTATTTAAGAGGCGAATACTCCTATATGATTGACGAGATGCAAGCAACACTACAGCAATTGCACAATTCGGGAAGATTGGGAAAAAATATACTTGGAAGCGGATTCGATTTTGATATTGAAATTCGACTTGGCTCCGGTGCTTATGTTTGCGGAGAGGAATCAGCATTGATTGAGTCTCTCGAAGGAAACCGTGGGGAACCAAGAAATCGCCCACCTTATCCTGCAAATACAGGTTATATGGGATTTCCAACTGTTGTCAATAATGTGGAAACACTTGCTACAGTGCCAATTTTAATTAACAAAGGAGTAGATTGGTTTACTTCAATCGGAACAGAAAAATCACGAGGCACAAAGTTAATTAGCGTTTCAGGTGATGTCGACCGCCCTGGAGTATATGAAATACCTTATGGTACAACAATTATGGAAATTATTGAAATGGCAGGTGCAAGAGATGTCAAAGCAGTACAAGTCGGTGGAGCATCGGGAATTTGTATTCCTGAAGCAGAATTACATCGGAATATCTCATTTGAGGATGTGCCGACGGGTGGTTCAATCATCGTATTTAATAATTCACGGGATATGTTGAAAATCCTTGAGAATTTTATGGAATTCTTTACTGAAGAATCTTGCGGACAATGCACGCCGTGCCGTATTGGAAATAAAAAATTACTCGATGGCGTATTTATGATTGAACGCGGAGAATGTTCTGTTCAGTATTTAAGGGAATTGATATCCCTTGGTGAAACAATGCAAGTAGCTTCAAAATGTGGATTAGGCCAATCAAGTCCGAATTCATTTATTACGATTATGAAGCATTTTGGTGACGAAATTTTATCAAAATATTAAAATTTGGAGAAAATAATGAGTGATAATGCTTATAAAGACAGAATCCCTGTTTCTCAACAGGCGTTAGTAATTGAAAATAATGAACCCGAAAAAATTGGTGGAACTATAAATATTGAAATAAATGGCACCCCTTATAAAGTTCCATTTGGAATGACCATATTGGAATCTTGCAAAATGCACAATATCCATATACCCACATTATGCTTCCACGAAGATTTATGTATAGCAGGTGTTTGCCGTATTTGCCTTGTTGAAGTTGAAGGTATGCGAACGCTTCAAGCATCTTGTGCATATCCAATTACTCAAAGCATCAAAATCCATACTTCGAGCGAAAAAGTTCGTAAAGCTCGACGCCATATTCTCGATTTAATGATAAGCGATCATTATGGAGAATGTTATTCTTGCAACAGAAATAACAATTGCGAATTACAAAAACTTGCAAAAGAGTATGGGGTCGATTTTTATCGTTATGGTCACGTCCAAGAACCCTTTTATGAAGTAGATAAATCGAGCTATTCAGTAGTTCGTGATATGAATAAATGTATTTTATGTCGTCGCTGTGTGCGGACTTGTATAGATTTGCAAGAAGTTGGCGCCCTTGATGCTGTTAATCGCGGATATGATACAAAAATTACTACGTTCCTTGATAAACCATTAGCTGAAGTCATTTGTATCAATTGCGGTCAATGTATAAATCGCTGTCCGACCGGTGCATTAAGAGCAAATGATCCATCGGATGAGATTTGGGAAGCAATCGATAATCCCCAGAAGCATGTTGTGATTCAAACTGCACCATCTCCACGAGCAGCAATTGGCGAAGAATTTGGTCTTCCTGCTGGAACTTCATTAACTAATGAACTTAATACTGCTCTAAAGATGATCGGCTTCGACAAAGTTTTCGATACCAATTTTACAGCAGATTTAACAATTATGGAAGAAGGAACTGAATTGTTGCTTAGATTAAAAAGCGCACTTGTTGATAAAGATCCCAATGTGAAATTGCCTCAATTTACATCTTGCTCACCAGGTTGGGTAAAGTATATTGAGCATTTTTATCCTGAATATCTTGATCATCTTTCCACTGCTAAATCGCCACAGCAAATGTTCGGTGCAGTTATCAAGACGTTTTATGCTCAAGAAGAAAATATTGATCCTGCAAACATTGTGTCAGTTGCTTTGATGCCTTGCAGCGCAAAGAAATTCGAGTGCAATCGTCCCGAAATGGATAGCTCAGGATTCAAAGATGTGGATTACGGTTTAACAACTCGAGAACTTGCTCAAATGATTAAAGAAGCGGGGATTTATTTGCCCGAACTCAGTAAATCGAAATTTGACGAACCTTTTGGTGAAGCGTCGGGTGCAGGTTTGATTTTCGGTGCGACAGGTGGCGTTATGGAAGCTGCTTTGAGAACAGCATACGAATTAGTCACAGGACGGCCTGTTCCGTTTGAAAATCTCGAAGTATTACCTTGCCGTGGAATGGAAGGAGTTCGTCAAGCATCTGTGCATTTGGAAAATGTCAAACCCGAATGGTCATTTTTAGAAGGCGTGGATCTTAACTTTATGATTGCACATGGAACAGCGAATGCAGAAAAAGTAATGGAAGCCTTGAGAAGAGGAGAATTGAATGATATTCATTTTATTGAAGTTATGGCTTGCCCAGGTGGATGTATCGGTGGGGGAGGCCAGCCAATTCCCACTTCCTTGGAGATTCGCAAGAAACGTGCTGAAGCAATTTATAAAGAAGACGAAGGGTTGCCAATCCGTAAATCGCACGAAAACCCACACGTTCAATATATTTATGAGAAATTCCTAACGGATGGTCCTTGCGGGCATTTATCTCATAAACTATTGCATACGGGTTATGTCAAACGAGGCAGTTATATAGCATAAATAAATTCAGATAATTTATTTTTATAAAAAAGGGTGGATTTGAAGTTCACCCTTTTTTTGTATTTATATATTATTTATATATGGAAATGTCAATATAGCGCCAGGTCGTTCCCGAGTATTTGGAAGTATCAAAATATTCAAAGTAATTATTTTATTTCAACTCCCTTGATAAAAACTTGCTCTATATGATTGACACCGTAATGATAGAATAAATCTTTGTATGTTGAAGAGTCAAGCACAATGAATGATGATTCTTTGCCAATTTCGATGCTGCCAAGCTTATGGGATTGCTCGATAGCGTATGCCGAATTCAAAGTGCAGGCAACAAGCGATTCCTCTGCTGTCATTTTCAAATTGATTGCTGCAAGCCATAGAATCATCTGCATATTTTCTGTAAATGATGAACCAGGGTTGCAATCTGTTGCAAGGGCGGTGATTGCGCCTGCATCAACAATCTTTCGTGCAGGGGCATAAGGAACGCGAATAAAAAAGGATGTGCCAGGTAACAAAGTTGCGACAGTTTTTGATTTTGCTAAACTTTTTATTCCTTCATCGCTAACCATTAAGAGATGATCGGCAGAAACCGCATTAATCCGCGAGGCTAATTCTGCTCCACCAAATTGTGCAAGCTCATCGGCATGCATTTTAATTTTCAAGCCTAAATCCATTGCCTTTCGGAAGATTTTCTCGGCTTGATCAATTGTATAATATCCTTTGTCGACAAAAGCATCGCAATAATCAGCCAGATGTTCTTCGGCAACTTTTGGGAGCATTTCTTCGCAGATGATATTCACGTATTTATCGTGATTGTTCTTATATTCTTCGGGAAAATCGTGAGCGCCGAGAAATGTTGGAGATATATGAATGGGCAAACATTCTTTTAGTTTTTTAATAACTCGAAGCATTTTTAATTCTGTATTCAAATCCAAGCCATATCCACTCTTTATTTCAAATGCTACCGTCCCGTGTTTGATTGCACTTAATATTAAATGCTCTGAGTTTTCATAGAGTTCTTCTGATGAAGCATTGCGAGTGGCTCGAACAGTGGAGAGAATTCCGCCACCTTCTTTTGCAATATCAATATAAGTTGCACCCTGCAATCTTCTGATAAATTCATTTGCTCGAGAGCCTCCAAAAATTAAATGAGTGTGAGGATCCGCAAATCCTGGCATAACTGTTTTGCCTGATAAATCATAGATTTTATCAATTTTATATGGCTGGTTTAAATTTGTGATTGTAAAAGGAACGTGCGTCCTGACTGCATTTTGTTTGTTATCAATATATTGCTCAACTAATTGTTGGTTTCCTACCCATAATATTTTTTCATCGAAAATCATTGCGGAATTATGCTCTTCGCATATATCCTGCATTTCTTCGCTAATTTTATATTTCTCGCGATTTTTTGCAATTCTAACTAATGAACTAATATTATAAAATAATGTTGCCATTTTGCTCCTCTGTGAATTGTGTTAAAGAGAAATAAAAAGTCGAACACTGATTCTGCGTGCTATTATACCAGATTGTTTCGCGCTGCATATTTTCGACTAAGTCATCTACTTTTAGAATTAATCGGTTACTGCCATTGTGATTGCTTACCATAAATTTATTTTCTTCTATCATTTCTATTTTATTTCTGTATTTAAATGTTCAATTTGAAGTAAAGAAGATTTTAACTGTTCCAATTGGAATTTTGATACATATTCCTTGAGTTGAGCAGATAAATCCATCATAATTTGTAAATTGTTTTTGACGGCGAAAGAATAAAGTTCATCAGCAAATTTTTTAACATCACTGATAATGAGAGTGTTTCTAAGATTAGTTGCATTTTTAATAATATAATTTATTAAATATTCTCTTTCGGATTCAGCTAATTGTGATAAGTCAAGATCATTGGATAATTGTGAATCAATCTTTTCATCAAGACTTTTGGAATTTGTTCCTGAACTAATATTTTCAATAATGACTTCTTTATAATGTAAATATTTTTTGAAAGTATCTGTTATTACTTTCTTTTCAACGGGTTTAACGAGAACAGCATCAAAACCTAATTGTTGATACTTTTCTTGCTCGGAACGTAAAGCAGAAGCAGTCAGTGCGACGATTGGGATATCCTTGGTTATTTCAGAATTTTTTAAATAAGTAGTGGCTTCAATCCCATCCATTCTTGGCATTTTAATATCCATTATAATCAAATCAGGTAGATATTCTTTTGCTTTTGATATTGCTTCAATCCCGTCAGCAGCATCAATAAAGTTCAAATTACTTCCCGCAAATAGTTCTTTAAGCAATGTTCTATTTAATTCAATATCATCAACCAATAAAACTTTCGATTTCTCGAAAGCAAAATCTTCCATTTCCAATTCTTTTTCGGATTCTTTTACTGAAGAAATGGCAACTTTTTTCAATTCAACAATAAATTTTGAACCTTTATTGGGAATGCTCTCAAGTTTCATTTCACCATCCATTAAAGATAGCAATTGCTTTGTAATCGCCAATCCTAAACCTGTTCCGCCATATTTTCTTGTGCTTTGTCCCGATTGCTGAACAAATGGCAGAAATATTTTCTTTTGATCTTCTTCAGCAATCCCGATCCCTGTGTCTTCAATAATAATTTGCAAATCGATTGAACTTGTGATTGGATTATACTGATTTAAATACATACTGAATTTCACCCAACCTGCATCAGTAAATTTGATTGCATTTGTCAAAAGATTAGTGATTATTTGTTTTAATCTGTATTCATCAAGAATCAAATATTCGGGAAGATTCAAGTCGTAATAGCTAATAAATTCAAGGTGTTTCTCGCTTGCCTTTGCTTCGTATAGTGCTACTATATCATTAAATATGCTTTTCAAATTTATTGAAACATATTCCAATCTTAATTTACCTGCTTCAATTTTTGAAAAATCTAAAATATCATTAATAAGAGCCAGTAATGTTTTGCCCGACGATATAATAGAATCAAGATAGAACTTGTAGTCCTCTTGGGTTAGTTTATCTTTTAAAATATCGGAAAACCCAATAATAGCGTTCATTGGAGTGCGTATTTCATGGCTAACATTTGCCACAAACTCGCTTTTCATTCTATTTGATTCTTCAGCTTTTTGTTTTGCAATTTCAAGCTCTTTATTTTGAATTTGCAATGCACGCGATGAATCTTTTAATTCATTAATGAGCTCATTTTGAGAATTAGAGACTCTTTCAATTATTTTATTAATAGATTCTGCAATGAGGCGGAATTCTTTAATGTTATATGATTCGTCAAGTTTTTTAGTAAGTCCATTATCTGCAATATCAGAAAGATCATAATTTAAACGTGACAACGGTCGAAAAATTATTGCAATTATGACAAAAAGAAGAAGTATAATAAATATCGAAGTCACTATTGTTCGGAATAGCAGTATATCCCTAAATGATGAAATTTGCTCATGCAGAGGTGATGAATTTATTTCAAAAAATGCAATATATTCCACACTACCCGTTTTCAAAAGTATTTTTACAAAAATATTATGATTCTTTAAATTATTTGTTTTTGCTTTTTGGGAAAGGTCATTGAAGTTAATGTTTGGGTTGAATTTTAAAGAGTAAACTAATTCGCCATTATCAGAAAAAATAATTAAATTCTCTAATTGATTGTCGTTTGTAATAAAATTATTTAATTCTATTTTGAAGTGGTCAGGACGAATGAAATATTCATACTCGAATTCATTTTTGATAAGCTCAATTTTAGAATTATATTCCTTTTGATAAGAGCTGGCAAATTCTTCACTTACATATCTATGATACCATAATAAAGAGATAATTCCAGGCACTATCAATAAAATGGCAATTGATATAGTCAATAATATAGATATATTAATTCCGCCTGATACAACATCAGTGCCATTTCTACTATTATACTTCATTCAATTTCTCAATTCAAAAATGATATATTTCGCTGACGTAAAATGGAATTGCATATTTAAAAAAAATATATATTAAGATGAATCAATCTATGGAACCCAAAAAAAGGGAGTCTAAATCGACTCCCATAGGTTAAATCATAAGATTCTTTAATTTATTGAGCTATCCATCCACCATCTACAAGAAGTGTATGACCTGTGATATAGTCACTGTCATCGCTTGCTAAAAATGTGACTGCGTTTGCAATATCTTCGGGTTTGCCAAGTCTTTTGTAAGGAATTCCATTCAGGAGTGCATTCTTACCCTCTTCTGTTGCCACCAAATCGCTTATCATAGGCGTTTCAATTACACCTGGTGCAACAGCATTAACATTTATTTTATTTTTACCCAAATCGCATGCTAACTGTCTTGTCAGATTTACTATAGCACCCTTTGTTGCGCAATAAACAGATGCAGCTTCAAAAGATACAAACCCTGCAATACTTGCAAGATTAATAATTTTACCGTAGTTTTGTGCTTTCATTGATGGAATAACATATTTGCAGGTTAACAATGTGCCACGTAAATTAATTGCAAGGATTTGGTCGATAACGGCTGTATCCATTTCGCCCAAATCATTTGTTTTAAAAATACCTGCATTGTTGACAAGAATGTCTATTCTACCAAATTTATCAAGGGTTGTTTTTACCATGTCCTTGATATCTGATTCGAGTGAGACATCGACTTTTAATGCAAGACCTTCACCTCCAATTTTTTTGATTTCGTCAACTACCAATTGGCAGTCTGCTTTATCAATATCAGTAACAACGACTTTTGCTCCACTTTGAGCAAAATACAAAGAGATAGAGCGACCAATTCCGCGTCTTGCGCCAGTAACTATGGCGATTTTGCCTTTTAAATCATATTTATTCATAATAAAACCTCA
>DIEP01000030.1 GCA_002418685.1 Ignavibacteria bacterium UBA5771 | reverse complement strand
TTATCTCTTGCGATTTGCCACTTCTATAAACAATCATCAGGTTCGAACACTTCCAAAATCAAATCTTGGGCTGATTATATCAATCAAAATCCCGACAAGGTAATCAAACCATAATGGTAAGTATCTGAACTGTGCGAACTTGCAGAATTCTCCTAACTTATATAATCAAGACTTTCCCTATGGGATTTTTCTCGCAAGTGCAATTATTGCTATTACTAACTTAGTAAGAAATCACCAATTTCAACTTTCGCAAGATGTGTTTTTCACATTATTATTTAATCATTGGAGACGATTGCTCGAGTAGCAATTATATAAATATCTTCCCCTAATTTCTCGAGTGAATTTACTTGCAATTTTATTGCTTCTTGCATTTGTGTAAAGTTCAATTCGCCGAAGGTGTGCAAGCCATTCCCTAATATTTTCGGTGCTACGAATAAATGTAATTCATGTGCTAAATTCTCTCGAACGAAATTTGAAAATAATTTGGCGCCACCTTCAACCATTAATGATGTAATTGAAAATTCTGCACCTAATTTTTTTATCAATTTCTTCAGATCAATTTCATTATCAGAATTCAATTTAATAGGAATGGATTGAACGCCAATTTCTGCAAAGTATTTAACTTGCTTCGAATTGATTAAATTTTCATCAAACACAATATAGGTATTGCTTTTGTTGTCATCAGTAAAGATTTCCAAGTTTGGCGGTAATGATAAATGCGAATCCAATATAATTCGCTTTGGGCTTGGCAAATCGAGGTCTCGCACAGTTAATTTTGGATTATCTGCAATTGCAGTGTTTCTGCCGATTAAAATTGCATCGACTTCTGAACGCAAGATTTGCACTTTGCTACGCGATTCACCCGACGTTATCCATTGGCTTATGCCATTTTTCAATGCAATATTCCCATCAATTGATTGAGCGATCTTTAAAATTGTATACGGCTCTTTTTGGACAACCCATTTTGCGAAGGCTTTATTAATTTGTTGCGATTCATTTTCAAGAATTCCGACTTCGACTTCAATTCCAGCTCTGCGAAGCTTTTGAATGCTCTGCCCTGACACTAATGGATTTGGATCTGTCATTCCAATAACCACACGTTTGAATTTTTTTTGGATAATCGCATCCACGCAAGGTGGAGTTTTGCCATAATGGGAGCATGGCTCAAGATTTAAGACTATGGTGCAATTGCTAAAATTATCACGATTGGCATTATTTATTGCTTCGATTTCTGCGTGAGGTCCGCCATATTTTTTATGCCAACCCTCGGAGATGATATTCCCATTTTCATCAAGTATTACAGCACCAACACGTGGATTAGGACTAACAAATCCCGTTCCACGCTTTGCCAAACCCAATGCTCTTTGCATTGCTTCGGTATCGGTCATCAATCTCCCCAGAAATTAATGGTGGAAATATAATTTATTGGCATTGCAGGAATTATTAACTTTGCTGTGTGCGCCCCGTTTAAGTCAATTTTTGCTTTACTCGGAATTACATTTTCTTGATATAAATAATAATCTCCTATCGCAATGGGCAAAACTTCTGAAATCATTTGCATATAGTTTTTGCCTTCATTTGATTTATAAAGTAATTTGTCATTTTGGATTTCTATTCGCAATTTTTCACTGGTTGGGAGGTATGAACCTTGTGCAGGATTCAATCTAATTGCTAATAATTGAAAATTATACTGTCCATTACTAATTTTCAGAGATGGTAATAAATAAAGTGCTTGTATTTCAGGGAAGATATTCGAGAATTTAATCTCTTCGATTGGCTTTTCTACTGTATATTTTCCATAGTTCGTGTTTAAAACAAAATTGATTTTCTGATTTTTCCAATCTTGTGGCAATTGTCTAATACTATATTTCTGGACATAAGCAAATGTTAAATTGATATTGCGGTCTGATGTTTCATAATAAGATTTCATAATTTCATAAGGAAAGTTGATTGAATCCTCATTTTGTCCTTTGAAAAATACTTTTGAATATGTTATTTCAGGATTTTCGTTAGAAATTGATGAAGGAAGTTGCGAATTCATCACGAAATAAAAGGAGACCGAGTCTGCGTTTTCTATATAAAATGAAAGTAAATTTTTCATAAAGTAATCCTTAATAATCTTTTTGGAATCGAGACTTGAGCAGCCATAATTTCCCAAAAACAAGACAATTAGAAATAAATACGTGATTTTTTTCATATTCAACACAATTTAATATTGCAAATTAATCATTTTCTTCAATTTTTTGTGATTTTTTAATTAGATTATTATTAAATTTGGATTTATTTCCGGGGGGAAAATGAAATATTACAAAATATTGATTGCTGTGATAATCCTTTTTAACGTGCAAGATATTGATATTGCTTATGCAGGTAGTGCAGGAAGCAATTACACTTTTGAAACAATGAACATTGTTAATATGCCAACAGCGGGTAATATTCCTTTGAAAGATCAGTATTTAGAGCTATATTTTTCGCAAAATTCTTGTCTTGGTATAAAGGTGCTTGATGCACCTTTTCATAATTTTTATTTTGGTCTTGCGGAAAGTGCTACAAATTTTTTTGGAGATGGAGATATTACTTTTCAGAAATATCCGGGTTTAATTGCAAATTATCGCATTTTAAATGAAGGGAAATATTATCCTGCGATTGGAATTGGAATTAATACGCAAGGGCGGGGTAATTTTAATGAAATAACTGACGAATTTAACTTTAATTCTCCCGGTCTTTATCTTGCAATGAGCAAATCTTTCTTATGGTCGTTTGGATATTTTGGATTGCATATTGGAACAAATTATTCATTTGAACCAAATTCAGGCAATCGGAAGGTAAATTTTTATTTTGGAATTGAGCAGTCTATTGCAAACAAAGCTTCCATCAATTTGGAATATGATATGAACAGCCCCGAAAATCCTGGTATCGTCTTTAACAAAGCTTTGCTGAACCTTGCATTAAGATATTCCCTCGATGATAGAATAACGATTGATTTGAATTTTCTGGATTTATTCAATACAAAGAGTTCGGTGATGAGATATTTGCGATTAGAGGGTGATGTGAGGTTATTTTAGAAAAAAATGGGCTGCAATTTCTCCCGAAAGACAGCCCACAGAAACTGCTATTAGCAGTACCTTACAATTCAAAATTAGACGTTTTAAAATTTTTATATTTTATTAAATCTTCACTTTTTCGGTTTTTGGGTATTATTATTTTCTTTTGATGGTTCGGTGAGATTTTTAATATCTTTCATATTCAGTTTGCCCGAAATCTGTATTAGAGTTGCCTCGCCTGGCCCATAAGTAATCATAAGGAATTCGCTAACTTTATTGCTTTCATCTTTTTTGACAAGCATCATCACTTTTTCATCTTTTTTATTGACACTCATTAGCTGATCATATTCTTTCATATCAACAGCAGCAATGAACTTATTATAAATAATATTTGGCTCTAAATTGCCACCGTCCTCTTTGCTGTATGTCAAAATTTTAATTCCCGTAATATCTTTGGCAATTTCCTTCACCTTTGAATCATTTTCGTTAGCATTAGTTTTTCCCCCATTTAATTCATTAAAAACATAACCGAGACTACTGCCTGGGATATTTACAATCGTAAAACCATCTTTGCCTGAGTATTCATTTATAATTTTCTCAATATCAGCTGATAACATTATTTGGGGTAATAAAGTTATAAGAATTGCGAATAATCCTTCCATTATTAATTTTCTATTGATCATCTCAATGACTCCTTATTTATTTGAGCGTTTGATAAATTTTTATTTATTTTATTAATTTCATTCATTCCATAATCAAGATATTCAAATTTCTGAAGTTTGTCCAGACCTTTATTTAGATTTTTAGAAACAGCATATAAAGTGTTTTTGGTAATAGCATAAGTCGAATCCGGATTGCTAACAGTGATTGTCCTGCTATGACTTTTGGAAAATGGATTTTGCGGTAGCAAAAACAATATGGACACAAATATTAGAATTGTCGCAGCAATGGATGCAGCCCAATATAAGCGTTGTCGATTATAATTTTTGCTTGGCATTTTAGGAGGTAATTCGAAATCGAAATTATCAAAAGTTATATTTCTTTCTTGTTGGTAAAAGGCAAATTGCGCCTGATATTTTTGCAATTCTTCAGGAATATCTTCATTATTAAAGTAATCGGAAAGGATTGCCTCTTCTTCGAGCGAAGTTTCACCATCGTAAAATTTTTCAAGCAATCTTTTAATTATATTTATATCCATTTTCATAAGCCTCTAATTTTTCTCTAATTTTTTTTCTTGCACGTGAAAGATTCACTTTTACATTATTTGGGTTCATATTCATAATATTTGCAATCTCGCTCATTTGCATTCCTTCCACATCGCGCAGTTGCAGAATTGCACGTTGTTTTGCAGGAAGTGTCTTGAGAATTTTCTTGACAATTTCTACTTGCTCTTTCTGTTCAAGCGCATTGTCGGGATTTGTAGCTTTCGGGTTAGTAAAAATTCCTTTGATGGGGACCACTTGAATGTGCTTGGTGCGAATTTTATCGATGCAGTAATTTTTTGTCACACGCATTGCAAACGCTTCAATATTTTTTGTGCTATCAATCATATCACATTTCTCCCATAATTTAATAACCACTTCTTGCACCGCATCTTTTGCATCTTCCTCATTTTTCAACAAGCGCCGCGCAAATCGGAACAATTTATCCTGCAAAGGAATTATTTTACTTATGTAATCTTTTTCTTCCACTATAATAAATACGAAAAAAAACTAAAATGGTATCAAATTTTTCTTAATAACGAAAAATTATAGAGATATATGAAGATTTTGTGTAAAAATGTGGAGTAAAATGCTTAATAATGCAAAATACTTAATAGTACTTGAGAAAATCGTGAAGCAATCTAATAAGTCCCTCTTTTAAAAAGAGAGGGACTTATGGTGAGTTCGTTCACAGGTAGCACAGGCGTCCCCATCTGTGCATCAGCTACAACACTCACACTTTTATCAATTTCTTCACCTCTTGCTTCCCTTCTTTAAAGAATCGAATAGTGTAAAACCCTGCTGATAATTTGCTTATATTTATATTTTCTGAATTTACCAAGCCCGTCTGCACATTATTTCCAAGCAAATCATACATCTGATATTCCCAGCCAAGATAATCCGCGGTATTGATGAAATCGTGGGCGGGGTTAGGATAGATTGAATTGCTTGACGCTGGTTCGAATTCTTTAACATCTGTTGTTAAATCGCTGAGCTTGGCTCGGAAAACACCACTACTAGTTCCGGCAAAAATAATATCATCTATACTGGTAAAGCAGTTAACACTAGGATTACCAAAACCGATATCCTTTGAAATCCAATTTTTACCACTATTTGTTGAAATATAGACACTCCGATATGTTGTTCCTGCAAATAAAACATCTTCTATACACCAAAGACAGTTAATACCGAATGAATAAATACCACTACCACATGGAATCCAACTTATTCCTTCATTTGTAGATAATAATACAGAATGATCTTCAGTAGAAACAAAAATATTATTTCCCTGTTTACAAAAAGAAGAAACCCATGCATCTTCTAAATCAGTATTAGTATCTTTTCTAAACCAATTATTACCATCATCTGTTGAAGCAAAAATGCCTTTCTTAAAAGTTCCTGCAAAAAAATTATTCCAATCTGAAAAAAAGCAATAAATTGGATTGGAAGTCACATCATAGTCTAATAAGTTCCATTCTGTGCCATAGTTTGTAGACTTATATAAACCATCTTCATTAGCTGCATAAATGTTATTTTTATGGATTCCCAATGTATTAACATTAATAGGTTCATTTAAACCGGAATTTTTTTGAACCCATGTATCACCATCATCAAAGGAAAACAATACGCCCCCATCGGATCCACTTTTTCCAACACAAACCATATCACCACTTGAAACTATATTCGAATAAATACAATCAGATAAATCAGTTAAGTTTGAATACCAACTGTCACCTCTGTCATCAGACATAAATACTCCAAAAAGTGGGATAACAGCAAAAATTCTGTTCCCTATAATTGCAAGTGATTCAATATATTGACTAGATATATCAGAATACCAGCTATTCCCCATATTAAAAGAGATATAAACACCACCACGCCCCGTCCCAGCAACTATTTTATTTCCATCAGTACAAAGGGCATAAACATTTGAAAATGTTATACCATTACTTTTATGAGACCAGCTATTACCATCATCGGAAGACATATATAAGGAATTTGCAGTCCCTGCAAAAATATTACCATTCAGTGCTGCTAATGAATAAACAAAAATATGCTGATCAGGAGGAGGTTCCAAACCAGAATTACAGGGTGCGAAGCTATTCCCTTGGTCGGTTGATTTATATACGCCACTATAAAACATGCCAGCGTAAATATTATTGTTGCACAATGTCATCGACTGAATCATATCATCCATATGACTCTTCCAAATCCAGCTATTGCCACTATCTAAGGATAAATATACATTGCCAGCCTGAGAGCCTGCGAAAATACTATCGCCCTTAACAAGAAAGCAACTGACCCAATCATTTTCTAAAAGGCCTGTATTTCGACGGCTCCAACTATCACCATTATTCGTGGACATGAATACCCCAGAATAGCTAATAGCAACAAGGATCTTGTTCCCAATAATAGCGAAATCAAGAGGAATATAATAATCAATTATACCTAAATCTGGTATACCTCCATTTTTTTGGACCCAACTATCCCCGTTATTGGTACTTAGGAAAATACCGCCAGTACTATCAGTACCAACAAAAATATTATTCTCATTCACCTCAATGGTCTGAATTCTATTGTTAGTTAAGCCTGAATTTTTCGGGTACCAACTTTTGCCATTGTCAGTGGATATATAAACACCAGAATCTGTTCCAACAATAATTTGTTGTTTATTGATCTGAATAGATTTAATACTAAGTCCATCGCTATTCTCACTTAATGCATTATTACACCATTCCCATTGACCATAGGAAACCTGTGCTAATAAAAATAACAAAGATAAGATTACTTTTTTCATTTCTGTTTCTCCATATATTAATTATATAATATTGTCATTTTCTAAAAAAGCAATATAAGAAAAATATTATTTTCCAAATTCATTTTATAAAAATTAGCTAATAATTATTTATTTTTGCTTTTTTATAATATTAAAACAACTATACTAACATAACAAATATAATAGCATCTTCTATTTCTAAGTGGTAGTAAACTAATAATTAAGTAAGAGTGCTTCACTTTCTTGAGAATATCACAAAATCAGTTGAGAGTTCAAACTCCTCTTGTGCTTGGTTCCCAAATAAATTTGTGGATTTGCAACTGCAGTCGAATTGGCAGATGGGATTCGAGTATCCACTGGGCTAAATCAATAGATTCTAATTTCCCAAAAACGGGCGAGAATAGCACATTATCAACAATATCAAATAAATTATGTGCGGACACGACCTCCATTGCCCAATGAAAATCTTGCTGATCATTCAGAACAAATTTTATCTCGTCTTTTTTATTTAAGAACTTGAAATTTTCAAATTTATTGAATTTCGACATATTGGAACCGGGACACTTTATATCAAGAATTTTGATTATTTGGCTATTTAATTTATCAATCAATAAACTTCCGCCCGTTTCGATTGCAACTGTATAATTATTCTCGGATAAATAATTCATTAACTCAATACTTTTGGGTTGCATAAGAGGTTCCCCACCTGTAAATTCAATAAAATTGCAATTGAAAAATTGGATTTGCTGCAAAATTTTCTGGAAGGTAATTTCCTCCTCAATTTGCTTTATATCGAGCGCATAAGGAGTATCGCACCAAGTGCAGCGAAGATTGCATCCTTGAAGCCGAACGAACACGCAAGGAAGCCCTGCTCGAGTGCCTTCCCCTTGAATTGAATAGAAAATTTCAGATATATTTAGAGTATTATTAAGAAAATCATCGTGTTGCATCTATAATTACATTTTTAAAAATATATTAACGAAATTAAATAAATAAATGATAATGCTTTTTGGCAGTACTTGCGTATTGACAGCTATTTTCGTTTCCCAATAATTTTTGTAAATCCATTATTTTCTATTATGTAAGAATTATTTAATTAAAATATTTATTTATTATATGTTTTTGTTTAACTTTGTAATTATGAGAATTAGGTTTGTCTAATATTTATTTTGTTCTATTTTATGGAGGTTCGATGAAGTTTTATAAGTCTTTCGTCACTAGAGGTCTATTTGCTATTTTCGTTTTCCTTGCTTTTTTTGGTAAAAGCATGGAAATGAGAGCTAGCTTTGCTGAAGAGGCTTCTAACAGCGGTTTTTGGATAAAAAAGGTTGTAAGCGACACAACAATAGCAACCGGTCAAGCATTTAGCTATACTATTTATTACTCAATCCCAGCAGGTGCGACCAATGTGACAATTAGCGATGCTATACCAACTAGCCTTATGTTTATTTCCGCAGCTTACAACAACGCTTGTGGCACCCCAGCAGTATCTTCCCCAGCAGTGAATCAAATGGGAGGTGTATATTCTCTGACTTGGGCGTCTATCCCTACTTCGTGTACGGGTTCATTTACAATTACAGTTGCCTTTCCAAACGGAATCACTTGCCCAGGAACGGGAGCAAGGAATCGAGTATGTTTGACTGGTAAATTATCAGACAAATTATACGAGTTTTGTACGGATTATGTATCAACGGCTGCAATTGCAGTTAATCCATGGCATATCAATAAATATCCACTTGGAGTGGCATGGCAAGGTGGAAATTGCCAATATGCAACAGGAAGCGATACAATTTCCTATCAGATCTGTGTTTACAAAAATAATGGTACAACAGGACAGTTAGATTTGACATCGGGTATTGTTCGAGATACATTGCCAGCAGGTGCATTGCTTGTTAGTTCAAATTGCGGTGCAGTTCAGAACGGCAACGTAATAACTTGGAATGTAGGCAATTTATCTGCAAATCAACAATACAATACAGTTTGTTGTCAATTTAAGGTTAAGTATCCTTCGGCTCAGTTTCCAGCAGGGTCTCAGATTACAAATTCTGCCACTCTTTCAGGATCTTTAGGCAGTCCAAATCAACCTTGTGGAACATTTTCGACTACAAGCAACCAAACTTGCGTGCAATTAGCTAATATAGCAAATAGTACAATGCAAAAATGGGTCTACACAAATGGGCAACCCGGTTGTTCGGGACGATATGTAATTCAACTCTGCAATACAGGAACAATCCCACTTCATGCTCTTGTTCTCGATACTTTACCGTCACAATTGACTAATTATTCAGTAGTTGCAGATCCGAGGTTATTTTTATCAGGTAATATACTTCAAATTATGGACACAGTGTTTATGCCAGGTGTGTGCCATTACTATTATGTTGACTTCACAATACCAACCAATGCTACTGTTGGTTCCACAATTACAAATTGTGCTTCAATATATTTTTGGGAGATAAATCCTCAATATACTTGTACATCATTCACAATAAATGCTCCTGCTCCAAAACCTTGCTTATGGAAAGAAGTATGTAGTCCTCAAACGAGTTATTTACCTGGTTCCACTTTCCGATATAGATTGCGAATACAAAATATAGGCGGACTGCCAATTACGGGTGCTTCAATTACTGACCAATTAAATCCAAACTTGGAATATGTTGGCAATCCATCTTATTACACTTCAAATACATGGAACACACCTTGCACAACACAAAGTAATTGGCAAAATGTGAATTTAATCTATAATTCAAATACAAATTTAGTTAATGTCTCATTGCCAACAATTCCCGCAGCTTGCCAAGATATTTTCTATTCAAATTGCGGTATGTATGGAACGGGAGGAGTTCCTTATTACTTTATCGAATTTGACGTGAAAGTCCGCGACACATCTGCATTAGGAAATATCCCTAATGAATTTTCAATGAATGGAGGAACCTTGGGTACTTCATCATATAATTCCAATACAGTTTATGTATTAGTTCATGGCACCACTGGATTTTCTTTAGAAAAAGGTATCAAAAAGCCAAATGACCAAAGTTATGTTTCAAGTATGTCTGTAACTCCAGGATCAACAGTTAATTACAGATTAAAATTAAATTCCACCGGGACAGCATCTCTGCGACATGTTACTTTTGCAGATTTATTGCCAAATGATGCAGGCACTGCAGACTCTAAAATTTTGCAAATGTGTTCGATTCGTGGTAGCCAATTTGATGTTACTTATACATCATTAATAACATCAAATCCCACTATAACACAATGGAATAATCCATTCAGTACGGGACTTGCTAATGTAAATAATTTACAACCCACAGGCTTACCTTCTCCTGCTTTTAATATAGGTTGTGGAACAAATGGAACTTGGTCTTCAGGATGGACAACAGGTATCAAGAATATTGCAGCATATTTTGGGTCAAATTCGATTTCCCCTAATGCATCTCTTGAATTTGCTGCAACTGTTTCTCCACATGCTCAACCAGATCAAACAGCATGTAATACATTTGCTGCGAGTGGATTTGTCAAGCATTTAATACAAAGCAACCTCTCAAACTTCCAACTAGCAGGGCAATCCGAATCTTCGCCTGTCTGCCTTTCAATTGATAATACAACTGAGCATTGTATCGATAGCTTAATTTCTATTTCTCGTATGTGTATTGGAGTGAATTCTGCGGGGCATACTGAATATTCTATTCAAGTAATCGCTGAAAGTTGCTTGCCCGCAATTTTGAATATCAGTTCGCCCGATGGCAATTTCACTCCTTCAACTTTCACATTGACAGCAAATCCTTGGACTATCAATACAACATTTGAAAGATTAACAACAACTAATCCTATAGAAATATATTATACAATCAGCTGCGAAAATGGAAGATGCACTGACACTTTAAGGATTGATTTGCCTCCTTGCGACGATAGTGTTGACTGCTGCACTAATTTCTATCATAATATCAAATCGAGTGTTGTATGGACAAGTGCTGGCACAGTTACCTTGAACGCTAACATCTATGCGAATCAAATTGATAAATTCTCGGCTACTATTGTTTCTGCTCAGTTAAGAAAGAGAAATTCCAGTTGGCAAAGAATTTTTGGAGATATAACAGGTGGCTTGCTCATGACAGCACCTGCTCTTGGACCTCAATTATTAAATATATACAGTAGAGAAGCAATTTGGGGACCAGGCGAGTGTATAGATTGGAGCAAAGGTGCAATTTTGAATCTGAAGATGCTGTTCCCTCCTGTTTCAAATACTTCAATAGCCTTAGGTGGATACGATACTTTGAGATTTTCTATTCGGTATAGTTTCCGCGATTGCAAATGCCAAACATGCGATACATTAATTACTTACACAGTTGTTCGCAAATGGAAACCATTACCATGGTGGAATGAAACATCGGCAGGTTTACTTCATTTTCCTGGAAACGCAAATACAACGAAAAGCGGAGAAACTAACACAATATTAAGTGAAACGCCCGACCAAACAAGTCTAATAATGGATGATTTTAACAATGGAAACCTTTGGATTATTAGCCCCAACTCTCCGGATAATGACGCTGTTATTACAGGTATTGAGATTACATCTCCCGAAATTACTCTGTCCGAAATCAAAATGGACGGCACAAACGGAGTAGTTCTCGATAATGTTGGGTTTATTCAATCTAATATTACCAAGGGACAAAATGTAGCAATTCAGTTAATATTTAATAATTCTAATTCGAAAATGCAATTCCCTGTTTCGGTTAGATATTTCTATAAATTAACAGGATCCGAAGAAGAGTTCACAACCGAGTCAATTATTTACAACGCTCGAGTGCCCAATGCTGATCCTGATAAGTTAGATATTGACTTAAGTACAAAACCTTCAAATGTCTCAAGCTATGCAATTTATATCGATAATTCAAATGGATATAAAGAAGGAATCTACGCAATCAGTCTGAAACCAACGGGAACATTGAAGATAATTGCAGTCGGTCCTGTAAGCTCAGAAAATGGCGAAACATATTTTGTTCCTAATTTGCTTCAAGATGGTTCTTATATTATAACAGTGCCTTCTCAAGGAGATGCGGGAATTAATGCTATGCAAATTGCCAAGCCAATCTTTCTTACTCTTTCAGGAGTGGATGCAAACAATTCAGAAATCAATTTCACTACTTTCGATATTAATATGCAACCGATTTCGCAAGGAAGTTTCACTCTTTCCAGCCCGATATCAGCTGTGCAAAATATTGGCAGCGAAACTGGTAATGGTGCTTTTCTGAGTCCTGTTTCACCCAATCCCGCAATGAATTCAATTACTGTTTCTTATTCATTGAATGAATTGTCTCAAAACATAAAACTTAGTATTATTGATATTCAAGGAAAAGAAGTAAAGGATATTGTCGAAAATAAAATACTTGGATCTGGCACTTATATCCAAAACGTTGATATTAGCAATTTGCCATCAGGTTATTATATGATAATACTGAGAACAAATAAAGGTGTTATTTCAAAATCATTTTCAGTTGTGAGGTAATACAACTGACAGAGTAATTCCTAATGGAATAATTAAGGGCGGACCTTGTGTGTTCGCCCTTTTTTTTAAAATTAGGGCTACACGCAGAAGTTAAATATTTTATAATTTACTAAGTTTATAAGTTTTGTATTATATGTTTAACAACACCAATGATTTTATAATTGTCGTCGTTCCTGATTTCATAAGGTTCATAGGCATCATTTTCCGATATTAGAGCAATTTTTCCCATTCCAAATACGATTCTTTTAACAAATAACTCATCGTTGATTGCAATCACGACAATTTCATCATTTTTGGGAGCTTTCCCAGTATCGATTATCAAAGTCGAGCCGTCATAAATATTTGCTTTAATCATTGAGTCGCCACCAACTCGGCAAAAAAGCATATTCTCGGATTTTATTCCGAAGATGTCATCAATTGCAGTGTGTTTCAAATTCGAGAAATCAAGTGGGGGATTCTTCTTTGCAGCACCAATTGTGGAAATCAGTTCCCTAATTTCATAATCGTTTAAATAGTCTATTCTTTTAATTTCAATTACTTTTGTTTCACTCATATTATAATCCCAATTGTGAATTGTTACAAGTGCGTCTTGCAAAGCATCATAAAATAAATTTGGTTTCCGCTTTCTTGCTTGCTCATATACTGCCTGGAAATAATTTTCATCAACAAAATAGCCAAAATGGTCTCGAATCAAAAATTTCTTTATTAAATTATAAATCTCGCTATCGCTTATGTTAGATAAATAATCATAATATTCAAAAAAATTCATTTATTGAAAATGTAATATTATTTTGACCAAACAATTTTGAATGTTTCAGTTTTCCCGTTTGAAAGGATTAGTTTACCAATATACATACCAATGGGGAGAGAATCAAGAGATAAATTAATAGTTTGGATTCCCTCTTCGAGATCTTTCTTATCATAAGAATATACTTCTTTTCCAAGAAAATTATAAATAGAAATACGAACATTGCTTTCGCCCGGTGCTGAGAATTTTATTGTAATTTCAGACTTTCCAGGATTTGGATAAGCTTCCAATTTAAGAGGTTGATTTGCTCCTTTTGTGCTAATACGTGTTGTAGCTTTGCATTCAGATTGCACAAAATCTGATGTGAGTTGATTCTTTGGCGAATTAGAAGCAGTAATTTCGTAGTCATTAGACCAAACAAGGTAAGTTTTATCGTCTGCATAGCCATATTTTTTCAATTCAGCGCGATAAATCTCAATTTTGTATTTGCCATTTAACAAATTTGAAATTGAATGTGTCAAATCAAAATTGCAATTGCAATAACATTTTGTTGTGCTTGTATCAGTCTGCGTTATGATAATTTTATTCCCATCTTTTTGTATTTCGTCCTTGTATTTAGAGCAGCAATTTGCCACCACATTATAATCGTGAATTATTAATGTCTTTCCTTCAAATGCAATTTCAATTTTATCTTGGGAATATATTACAGGGATATGTATTAAGTAAATTATTAATAGAATATATATAAAATGTGTAAAATGTTTTTTCATTACATTTCCTTTTTTTAATTAGACGTTTAAAACAGAAAAAAGTTACATTTATTTTAATTATTTTAATTTTTATTAAAAAATAGCAAGGAAAAGCAATCTGATTTCCCCTCTTTTTAAGAGGGGGAAAAGGCGTGTTCGTATCCCATCTCAACAAAATCCTACATTATTATTCCTTTTCCATTCATATTGCTGATAATTAGTAAATCATAATGAAAATATTAAACAAGTCACTATAAATAATGAAGGATTGTGAATAATTGGGCAGTTTAAAAGTGCTATTTGGTCAATTCCCAATGAAATGAGGAATCCAGAAATCTTTTATAAACTCAACCTTTTGAAAGTTACAAACCTTCAGCCGGTACATATCCCGCGATTTGCAGACAAATACATTGATAGATTTTAGATATTGATTATCCTTAGTCCTCCTGTTCTTGCATTGATTTAGGCTTTTTCCCTAATTTCAAAGCCATAAAAATTTCGCCGATACCATAAACGAGCAATAACACTCCCGTAAAGATCAAAATAGTCTCTGCGGCTTTGAAGGGATTTGACAGCATAATAACTCCTGCGATGATCACTAATACTGAAATAATGAAATAGAACCATGACCAACGATAATTGCGTATTATATTGAATGCTACAATCAACTGGAAACCACCAATAACCAGGAATCCAATTCCAACGATGATACCGAAAATATTCACAATCGTTGCTGGTGCTGCCAAAAATAATACTCCAATAACCACATTAAATAGAGCCTGCATAATCAGGAAGTTTCGATTTGATTTTTCTTTGCTCCTTATTGCAAAAATAAAAGAAACCACACCACCAAGCAGAATTAATATACCAATGTAAACCACGACACTGTTTAAAGTGAGGTCTGGTAGAAAAACAGCCAATCCGCCGGCAATCACGGCTATAATACCGCGTATAAGCGCACCATTGGAACTGAAAAAGACTTGTTTATTCATAATAAAAACCCCTTGTTTTGTATAAACAAATTTACAAAATAAATTAATAATAATTTCAATATTTTCAAATAATTTTTATTAATAATATTTTTTATATTAAAAATGTTAAATGTATACAAATTCCTCCCTAATTCGATTGATGCTTTTATGAAGGTTATCTTCGATTTTGTTAATCGGAGATTATGATATATTGCTTTTTGATATGGATGAAAGGTAATATAAATTTGTAGGAACATCAATAATTATAATAGATTATTGAAAATAATTAAAAATATTATGCCACACCAAGAGTAGCACAATCAGTCTTTTTTGCTCCATTTT
>DIEP01000084.1:24752-25290 GCA_002418685.1 Ignavibacteria bacterium UBA5771 | reverse complement strand
GTTGTCTTAATTCAAATATTTTTCTAAAATTTTATTTACAATTTGGGGATTTGCTTTGCCTTGTGTGGATTTCATAACTTGCCCAACAAAGAATCCGAACACATTTGTCTTGCCTGCCTTATATTTTGCAACAGATTCCTGATTATTATTAATTATTTCTTTGATAATTGCTTCGATTTGATCAGCATCGGATAATTGAACAAGTCCTTTGAGTTCAATTATTTCTTTTGGAGATTTATTTGTGGAAATCATATCCTCAAACACGTCTTTTGCAATTCTGCTTGAGATTGACTCACTTGCGAGCAATTCTACCAACTCAGATAAATATTTGGGATTTAATCCCAATTCATTTATAGTTATATTTTTTTCAGAAAGGACACGCAGAACTTCTGTCATAATCCAATTGCTCAATAATTTATATTTCAGTTCGGTTTTATTTTCAAACAAATTCGCGGCTTGCTCATAAAAATTTCCAATATCTTTATCTGAAATAAGGACATTTGCATCATACCAAGGCAAGCCATATTCTTTTTGAATA
>DIEP01000084.1:14289-24710 GCA_002418685.1 Ignavibacteria bacterium UBA5771 | reverse complement strand
TCGGGTTCAGGAAAATAGCGGTAATCGTGAGCCATTTCTTTTGATCGCATCACGCGTGTTTGGTGTTTGGCAGCGTCCCATAGTCTTGTTTCTTGATGAATTATCTGAGATTGCTCGAGCATATCAATTTGACGTTCAATTTCATATTCGAGAGCCTTCTGGACATTGCGGAAACTGTTAAGGTTCTTGACTTCTGCTTTGGTTCCGAATTTTTCTGCACCGCGTAATCTAATAGAAATATTTGCATCACATCTCAGAGCACCTTCCTCCATGTTTCCCGAAGATATTTCCAAATAAAGAAGAATTTGGCGAATCTGCTCGAGATATTTATGAGCCTCTTCAGGAGTGCGGATATCAGGTTCGCTAACAATTTCCAGCAATGGAACGCCACTGCGGTTATAATCTAGTAATGTATCAATATCCAAATCGTGAATTGCCTTGCCTGTGTCCTCTTCAATATGTATACGAGTGATGCCGATTTTCTTTGTAGTATGTTCATCTAATTGAATTTCAATAAAACCATCGTAGCATATTGGCAAGTCATATTGCGAAATTTGATAACCTTTGGGCAAATCTTCATAGAAATAATTTTTGCGAGCAAAAATAGAATTCTCGCGAATTTTGCAATTTGTGGCAAGTCCAAGTTTCACGGCGTATTTCACGACTTCTTCATTTAATACAGGTAAGGCACCGGGGTGACCAAGACAAACGGGGCAAGTATTTGAATTAGGAATGTCGCCAAATTGAACAGAACAGCCGCAAAATGCTTTTGACTGAGTGAGCAATTGAGTATGGACTTCCAAGCCAATTATTGCTTCGTATTTATCGTTCATTTATAATTTTCTAATTAAATAATTTACAAAACTAATAAGTTTTCATAATTCATTGGTAATTTTGCAAAGCAAAAAATGACAAAATGAAGAATCTTCTGATAATTGCATATTATTTTCCACCATCAGGAGGACCTGGTGTCCAAAGAGTTTTGAAACATATAAAGTATTTACCTCAATTTGGATGGAATCCAATCATATATACTGTCAAGGATGCGCAATATCCTGCTTATGATTATTCATTGGTTGATGAACTTCCGAAGGACATAATGGTTTATCGCAGTAAAATATTCGAACCATATAATTTCTATCGCAAAATTGTTGGAATTAAAAATAGTGATCCCGTTGATGTTAATATTATTAAAAAAGTTGGGCAAAAATTAACATGGAAGGAGAAATTTTCAGAATTTATTCGTGCAACATTTTTTATACCCGATGCTCGTATGTTCTGGTATTTTTCGGGGAAAAAGGAATTAAAACGAGCAATAAAGGAAAATAAAATTGATGCTGTTTATAATTCTGCTCCACCTTATACTACTGCATTAATTGCCAAAGAAGTTAAAAAGATTTTAAATGTGCCTTGGGTTGCAGGGTTTCGAGACCCGTGGTCTGATTTTATTGCATCACCAAAGCGATGGTTCATTCCAAGAGCAATTGAGAGACATCTCGAGAAAAGTGTTTATCAGAAGGCAGATAAAATTGAATGTGCATGGGTTGGTATTATTATAGATGCAATGGGCAAATTTCCCGATCTTGATGAGTCCAAATTTCATTATATACCTAATGGTTATGATTCGGAAGATTATCCTGAAGTTAATTGGGAGGGGAATGATCGGTTCACTTTAACATATACAGGATCAATGTATGGCAAACGCAATCCCTCAGCATTATTCCAAGCAATAGAAAAATTATTGAAAGAGAATTTAATTAAGAAGGAAGACTTCGTGATTAAATTTATCGGCAGATTTGGACGAGAAATTCACGAGATGATTGAAAACACAAGTTTTCAGGAATCGATAAAAGTCATTAGTTATCTACCACATAAAGAAAGCTTGGTCGAATTATTGAAAAGCGATGCCCTGCTATTAATTGTCGATGAATCAAAGGAAAGCGAGGAAATAGTTCCTGGAAAAGTTTATGAATATATTGGAACAAAGAAGCCAATATTGACAATTGCTCCGAAGAATGGTGCTGTTGCTCAATTAATGAATGAAACAGGCATAGGACTGGTTGCTCACCAAAGCGAAATAGATGAAATATCTGATAATTTTTTGAGATTGTTCTCTCTTTGGCAAAATAGGGGAGAGAAATTAAAAATTAATGAATCTGCCATTTCAAAATACGAACGTCGCGAATCCACGCGTCAGCTTTCAACCTTATTAGATGAATTAGCAAAGACACACTGATAGATGCAGCCTTTGTCTTAATAATTATTCATTTCTCATTTTCCCCTCTTATGGAGAGGGTGAGATAGAAAATTTCCCCTCTTTTTAAGAGGGGAAAAAGGGGTGTTCGTATCAATTTATGAATTCCCCTTTCAATTTTTTTAGAAAATTATCTATCAAAAATACTGTGAAAAATATTGCTATTTAAAAAAAAATACTTATTTTGAAAAAAATGAAAAAGCACAAATGAAAAAAACACTTTTGATTCTATTGAAATTTATTGTCCTGCCTATACTTATATGTTGGACAGTACCTGTCTTTTCGGTTTTTTCACAGGAAGTCATAAGCGGAACTAATTCAGAAAAAGTAAAATTCCCTGATGAATTTGCAAAATTTGATGAGAAAGTTCAAGCTCATGACTTTCATTCAATTGAATTCCAAAATTCACTTCGATACGCAAGGAAAAAATATAATGATGCCTTAATTTATATGAAGCGGAAGGATACTTCCAATGCAGCTAAATGTTTCGAAGACGCAATTGGCAAATTAAATAAATATGCAAGTTATCCGGGAATTGAGAAAGAGCGGGAATTTATGGATCTTATACGCTCTATTATTGATGACTACGAAATTTATATTACTAATATCAATGACCTTGACGAAAACTCCAGCGTATTTGTGATAAAAAAGATGCTTTTTAACGAAATTGAATCCTTACCTGAAAATGTTGGACCTAATAAATTGGTTGATGCGAAAGAAGGTGCAAAGTCAGCTCTCAAATTGAAAAATACGGGTTTCTTTCCTCCGCCCGATTCGCTTCAAATCAATCTTGTAATGAATAATCAAGTTGAAAACGCATTAAATACATTATTGAAGAATCCTAAACTTTTGAAATATCTTAAAACTTGGTTAGAACGTTCAACACGTTATTTTCCAATGATGGCAAGAATAGCTCAATATGAACAAGTTCCCCAAGAGTTGATATATCTGGCTTTATTTGAAAGTGGGATGAATCCAAATGCACTATCGCATGCGAATGCAGTTGGACTTTGGCAATTTATTTATTCAACGGGTCAAATGTATGATTTGAATAAGGAACCATCGCCTTGGCTGGATGAACGTAGGGATCCCGAGAAATCAACTCGTGCAGCAATGCGACATCTGAAAGATCTCCATAATCTTTTTGGAGATTGGTATCTTGCTCTTGCGGGTTATAATTGTGGTATTGGCTGTGTGCAAAGAGCAATAGCGAAAACGAATAAAGATAATCCCGAATTCTGGGAAGTGCAGAAGTATTTGCCAAAAGAAACACGAAATTATATCCCCTTGTATATTGCTGTTACTCTCATTGCAATGGATCCATTAAAATATGGACTTAAAGAATCGGAAATGAATTTCCAACCTGAATATAAATATGATATTTATTCACTAAACGAACCAATCAATTTGGATGCTCTTGCAAAAGCTGCACAAATTTCTGTAGACCAACTTCGAGAATTAAATCCTGAGCTTATTCGTGCAACAACTCCATTGGATAAAAGAACATATTATATAAAAATTCCTGAAAATTCCTTCCAAACATTTGCAAAAAACCTTGAATCTATTCCTTATGAAGAAAAGAAAGCTTATGTGTTACATACTATTGAATCTGGAGAAACTTTAGAATCTGTCTCTCAAAGATTTAATGTCTCAAAAGAAGAGATTACTAAATTAAATCAGTATTCTGATAGCATAGATGAATTCAATCCACGTTTGCAAATTATGGTTCCAATTAGTCAAAAGAAATACGACAGTCTTAAAATAGCAAATAAATATCCCGTTTCAGAACAGAATTCTACTTATGTCTCCAAAAAAATTAATGAAAAGAATTTTAGCGGTAGTAGCTTAACCCATACAGTGAAAGAGGGAGAGACATTATATACTATTGCTCAGACATATGGTAAAACAGTTCCCGATTTGAAAGCTCTGAATAATTTGAATGAAGACAACCAGATCACTGTGGGTCAAGTAATAACAATTTCTCAAGAGAATCAGCAAGCTATTACAAAAACAATAACTCATAAAGTAAGAAAAGGCGAAACACTTAGCAAAATTGCAAGTCGTTACAATGTTACGACTTCGAGTATTAAAAGTTTGAATAAACTAAAAAAAGATAGAATTGTCACTGGTCAAAAAATAAAGATTCCTGTCCAATCAGAAGAACTTGCTTCGAATACATCAACGAAAGTGAATAAAAGTACTTCTGAACGTATTGTGATGCACAAAATTAAATCAGGGGAATCGATGGAAAAAATTGCTAAAATGTATAATGTCACTACGAATCAAATTAAAGAATGGAATCCTGATATTAAAGATGATAACACTATCTTGATTGGCACTAAATTAAAAATATACACCATCGAGACTACTAAAATTGCGAGTTCAAAATCAAAATCAGCAAAGTCAACTAAATCCACTCCAAAAACTTATATTGTGAAAAGTGGTGATACACTTCAATCAATTGCTGAAAAATACGATGTAAGTGTTCAGGACTTGAAGGAAATCAATAATCTGGAAAATCCTAACAAACTTGTACCGGGTCAAAAATTAAAAATAAACCAATAAGTAGGACATATCAATGTCATATATAGTCTGGAATGCTTCGCCTATTATTTTCTCGATTGGGGGTGTTTCTATTAGATGGTATGGGTTGCTATTTGCTTTGGGATTTATTGTAGGTTATGAAATTATCTCATGGATGTATAAAAAAGAGAATAAGCAACAAAAAGACCTTGAGAATTTAACGATAGTGATGATTCTTGCTACTGTAATCGGTGCAAGATTAGGCCATTGCTTCTTTTATGAACCTGCATATTATTTATCTCATCCATTGGAAATAATCGCCGTATGGAAAGGAGGATTGGCAAGCCATGGAGCAGCAATTGGAATACTGCTCGGCTTATGGCTATATAAACTTGCCAAAAAGGATGTGAACTATCTTTGGCTACTTGATAGAATTGTTGTCCCTGTCGCCTTGGCGGGTTCTTTCATTCGAATTGGTAATTTTTTTAATTCGGAAATATTAGGAATTCAAGCAAGCGTTCCTTGGGCAATCATTTTTGAACGGATAGATAATATTCCGCGTCATCCTGTTCAACTTTATGAATCTATCGCTTATTTGATAATTTTCTTTATCCTTTATTTTACTTACAACAAGAAGAAATCCCAAACTCCAAGGGGATTATTATTCGGAATGTTCTTAGCTTTGATATTTGGTGCTCGATTCTTTTTAGAATTTTTCAAGGAACAGCAAACATATCTTGAACAATCGCTATCTCTCAATATGGGGCAAATATTAAGCATTCCCTTTGTCTTAGTTGGAATATATTTCTGGGTCACAGCCAGCAGAAGAAAGGTGCAGATATCCCGGGCAAAATAAGAGGAACACCCCCTAACCCCCTCTTACGAAGAGGGGGATAGAAAAGTTTCACCTCTTACGAAGAGGGGATAAAGGGGTGTTTATATCCATTTGTGCAAAGTGAGTGGCAAGAGGAACACCCCCTTTCCCCCTCTTACGAAGAGGGGGAATAAGTAGCACAGATACTCCCATCTATATGCAAATGATTAATGACATCACAAATTAAGACTAAAAAAAAACCTTCCGGCGGTTTAAAACCTTCGGAAGGTTAATTATGAAAAAAATCAATCTTAATAAGAGTCTTTATCCCAAATATTCTTTGAGAACTTTAGCTCGAGGTGTATGCTTGAGCCGACGAATAGCTTTCTCTTTGATTTGGCGCACTCGTTCGCGAGTTAAACCAAATTTTTCGCCAATTTCTTCAAGAGTATATTGATGACCATCAAGACCAAAATATAAGCGAATAACTTCTGCTTCTCTTTCACTGAGGCAAGCCAGCACATAATCAATTTCTTGTCGCATTGATTCATGCATTAAACCTGCATCGGGCGGTTCTTGTTGCTCGTTAGGCAAAATATCAAGTAATCTATTATCTTCCCCTTGTTGAAGTGGAGCATCTACTGAAAGGTGCCTGCCACCAAGACGTATAGTTTCTGTGACTTCTTCTACTGTCATCTCAAGTTCTTCAGCTAACTCTTGCGGAGTAGGTTCGCGTTCGAATTGCTGTTCGAGTTCATTGAATTTCTTGCTAATTTTATTCAAAGCACCAACTCTATTCAATGGTAAACGCACAATTCGTGATTGCTCAGCCAGAGCTTGAAGAATTGATTGTCTTATCCACCACACTGCATAAGAAATAAACTTAAATCCGCGATTCACATCAAATCGATGAGCCGCTTTAATTAATCCAAGATTTCCCTCGTTAATCAAATCCCCTAATGAAAGCCCCTGATTTTGATATTGCTTTGCAACAGAAACCACAAATCTCAAATTAGCTTTCACAAGTTTTTCAAGAGCTTGGTCAGCATCGGGTGCATTGTTCTGAATTTTAGTTGCTAATTCAATTTCTTCAGTTTGATTTAATAATTCCACTTTTCCGATCTCTTGCAAATACTTATCAAGCGACTGGCTTTCACGGTTTGTATATTGTTTTGTAATTCTCATAATTTATATGAAATTATTTTATTACGTATTTATCAATTTGACGTTTATATTTTATTAATATTTATTTTAGCTATTTGAATTTATCTCTTCAAGTAAATCTTCAACTAAATTTTGGTCAATAACTAAATCATCAGACAAAAGAATTCTCCCGCAATGGTCGCATAAATACAATAATTCTTTATTATTTCTTACTTCGACTATTTTTTGAGGAGTTATTGTGTTAAAACATCCTGAACATCTTCCTCTAACGATTTGAGTTGCTGCATCGCTTAAATTTTTGCGTATTCTATTGTATTCTTTGTAATTATAAGTTTTAAGATTATTTACTATAAGTTCTTTTTGTTTATTAAGAAGTCTGACTTCCTCTTTTTGTTCGCCTGCTAATTCTTCGATATTTTGGCGGATTTTGACTAATTCTGCCCTTAATTTATCATAGTTCGCTTTTTGATCTTCTAATATTCGGGATAAATTTTCTTCCTTAACACCTTCATTTCTCAGGCGATTAGAAAGATCATTATGCTCCTGCTTGATCATTTCAATTTCTTTGGACAAAGCATCGAATTCCTTGTTATTACGAACCAAAAATTGTTGCTTGGACAAATTTTCTTCTTTTTCTTTTAGTTCAACTAAAGTATTCCGAGCTGTGATTACAAATTTTTGGACGTCAGCGAAAATTTGCTGTGATTCTTCGTATTGTAATTTTGCAATTGCAAGTTCATGCTGTTTATCTTTCTCTAATTCTGGAAGTTCGCCGAATTCTTCATTTAATTCATCCAATCTTTGATCAATATAAGCAAGCGATGCTATGAAATGATTTTGAGTTGCCATATTTTATACCTTTTCAATTTTCAATGTTTAAAATTCCAAAATACTTAATTGGATTTGTATTTATTTGTGATTGTATAATATTAATACTATTTATATCAAGATTTCTTTTTAAAAATTCTGTAATTGCAGCAGCAATAAATTGCTCAGTTTCCCAATGTCCCGCATCAATCAGGCATAATCGATCATTTGCACTATGAAAATAATGATACGATATGTCTGCGGAAATAAATGCATCTAATTCTTTTGCAATTGCTTGATTAATAAATTCCTTGCCTGATCCTGCAACAATTCCGACTTTGCTGATATTTTTGGAATTTCCTTCAGTATATTTTAAAACAGATTTTGTTACACCATATACTTTTTCAAGAAAAGTTTTAGTTAATATTTTATTGCTAAAATGACCAATAATACCCATCCCAAATTCGGCGTCTTCATTATTCTCTTCGAGAAAACTATCTATTTCTAAGCCCAATGCTTTTGCCAAAATATAATTTGAACCATATTTATAAGTATCAAATCGAGTGTGCAAAGAAACAACTGAGATTCCATTGCCAATAATAAGTGTAAGCAATTTGCCCATTCGATCGGTTGAATATAATCGACTGATAGGGAAATATATGAATGGATGATATGTCAATATTAATTGGCAATTCATACCTACTGCCTCCTCAATCACTTGCTCGTTAATTTCATAGCAAACGAGTAAATTATTTATCTCAAGGGTCCCCGTTTGCACTTCTAAACCGAATTTATCATCTTTCATCGCAAATCGAGACGGGAAGTGCAGTTCTAAAAAATTTAATAGGTTGTTAACATTCATTCATAAACATTGCAAAATCTTAACTTGCAAATTACGAAAAATCAATGTTTTTGGAAATATTTTTCACACTATTAACATTTTTTTAGATTATTGACGTCTTTATTTTCTAAATTATTCATAATTTTACTTTTTTAGAGTTTTAAAAAATGGAGTTATTCAAATGTTGAAAAAGATTTTTGTGATAGTATTCGCAATAAGTATAGTTGGAAACATCAGCTATGCTCAAAACAAAGGGCAAAATTCACCGGCAGCAATTACTCTTAAAACAAAGGTAGACACTACTTCTTACTCACTTGGTGCACAATTTGGAAATGATTTGAAGGCAAACGGTGTGGATGTGACAATAGAAAGTTTTACTCAAGGGATGAAAGATGCTTTATTTGGAACGAAGAGTTTATTGACTGATGAAGAAATTAAATTATCAATACAAAATTTAAATATGGAACTACAACAAAAAGCGCAAGCTCTTCAACAGGAGCAAAGCAAGACAAATCAGGAAGAGTCTACCAAATTTTTTGCTGAAAATGCAAAACGAGAAGGAGTAAAAACCACTTCAAGTGGATTGCAATACAAAATAGTTGAGGCGGGGACAGGGGCTTCACCAAAAGAAACAGATACTGTTATTGTTCATTATAAAGGAACTTTTCTAAATGGGAAAGTATTCGATAGTTCAATTGATAGAGGGCAACCCGCAGAATTTCCATTAAATCAAGTTATCAAAGGTTGGACTGAAGGATTGCAATTGCTAAAAGAAGGCGGTAAGGCAACTCTTTTCATTCCTTCAAATCTTGGTTATGGAGATCAAGGAGCTGGTGGAGTGATAGGTCCTAACCAAGCACTTATTTTTGAAGTAAATCTTATCAAAGTAAAACCTGCTAAATAGTTTATTATTAATTCGATTTTTTGATTTGTATTTTTATTAATTAATGGAGAATTGATTTATGTCACGATCGCTTAATAAAGTTTTGTTAATTGGCAATGTGGGGGTGGATCCTATAATGAAGAAAACCCCAGGCGGGATACCAGTAATTTCCTTCCGAATGGCAACTTCCCAAACGTGGAAAGATAGAGGGGGCAATTTGCGTGAGCAAACTGATTGGCATACAGTAATTGCTTGGCGAGGGCTTGCAGAAATAGTCGAAAAAATTATTCATAAAGGCGCACGAATATTTGTCGAGGGACGTTTGCAATCGCGTGTTGTCGAAGATAAAGTTTCTCAGCGGCAAAGGCAAATTGTAGAAATTCTTGCTGATAATATTTTACTTCTTGAAGGAAAAGATAAAAATAATAATAATAATAATAATAATGCAAATCGAAATGGGCACAAATCCTTAGATATTCATCATGATATTGAGGATAAGCACACTTACTTTAATGAAGAGGACGACACAGATTATTTCGATATCAATAATGATATAACAAATTTTGATGATTTCAATTTAGATTCTGACATAGATTTTAACTCAAATCTAAGCTAATCATTGATGAAATTTCATTTAAGCACAGAATTTAAAGTAGGTCTGCTCATTACGGGGGGTTTAATTTTATTAATTGTTGGACTTATTTTAGGGCAGAGCTACCGGATTGCCTCTGGTAAAAAAGATATTAGCCTTCTATTCCCTAATTCAGGGGGTATTAAGATTTCTGAACCTGTTGTAATCAATGGGGTAAACCAGGGCAATGTGAAATCAATTAAAAATTTCAGAGATTCGGTTTTAATTATTGCCTCGGTTAATAAAGATTTGGATATTCGCTCTGATGCTTCTGCACGAATTACTATTCTTGAATTAACTGGTGGGAAAAAAATCGAATTATATACTGGTGCTAATTCAGAACCCTATAATCCGAAAGATTTTATACGTGGAAATACGCCACCTGACTTGCAAGAACTAATTGCGACTCTTGGATCTGCAAGTGTGAATTTATCTGAAATTCTCAAAAATCTTGATAATACATTAGCTTCAGCAAATAAAATCCTTTCAAACGATACTCTGATC
>DIEP01000084.1:0-14266 GCA_002418685.1 Ignavibacteria bacterium UBA5771 | reverse complement strand
TCATTGTTAAATAAAAACTATGCAAATCTCGATGAAACTATCAAAGATTTGCATAGTATTTCCAACAATCTTGACAATATGATAAAGAGTAATCAGCCACAAGTGAATTCAATTTCGCAAAATTTGGATACAATCCTCCGAGATTCCAAACCAATTCTTGCAAAGGCTAATTTATTATTTGATTCCCTAAATATAGTAATGTCCAATTTGCAAAAGATCTCGAAAGAATTGGAATCTGGCAATGGGATTGTTCCTCGTTTAATTAATGATAAAAATCTATCAGCAAGGCTTGATTCCACACTATTCCAACTTGATACATTACTAAATCAGATAATTCGTTATGGGATAAATACAAATATACGATTAGGGACAAAGCCATAATGAGCATAAAATCAACAGGCTTAAGAGAAGATTTATTAAAATATCTTTTAGAGAATTTCTCAGGAGAAGATGAATTTTTGCTCAATTTAAAAAATGAGAGCGAAAAAGCCGGTATTCCTCAGATATCAATTTCTCCTGAGCAAGTACTCTTTATGCAATTTATAATTAAATCAATAAATGCCAAATTTGCTTTAGAAATTGGTACTCTTGCAGGATACTCAGGCATATCGATTGCTCGCGCTTTGCCATCCGATGGAAAATTGATTACTATTGAAACTAATTCCGAGCGGGCTGCATTTGCTAAACAAAAATTTCCTGAGGCTGGCTTGGACGGCAAAATACAAGTTATCAATTCTGACGGGCTAGCTTATCTTGAAGAATTCTCTCCTAATATATCTCTTGATTTTGTCTTTTTAGATGCAGATAAACAAAATTATTCTCGATATTTTGAAAAATTAGATAAATTCCTTCGCGTAGGTGGAATTTTTGCTGCTGACAATGCTTTTGGATTCGGTTACATAGCAGGCAACCCACCGGAAGATGACATTAAAGATGTGGAAGGGATTCGTTCATTTACGCAACTGATAAAAAATAACAAAAATTACATAACTGTAATTGTACCTGTCGGTGACGGATTATTGCTTGCCTTAAAAATTTCATAATGATGAAATTTGTTAATTCAAAAATATTATTCCTGTTTTTTATACCTCTTGCTTTCTTTTTTGTTTCATGCTCATCTCATCCTGAAAAGACGGGTTTCGAGCTACAAAGAGAAATATGGGATTATACCGATGAGGGCGAAGCAAAACCAATATATATTACATCAACCCTACCAATCGATTCAGCTGATCCAAATAAATTGATTTATGACTTCTTTCGTATAGAAACACAGAATTATCCCGATACAATCAAGCTTTATGCGAGAGTTTTTGATAGTATTGGGCATTTTATTACAAATATGGCGAACCCATATAAGCTCGATCCTGATATAAATTACTTCAAAATTCTCGAAGAATATCTCGGAAAAGTTTATAATATCCGAGAAGTTCCCATCGAAAATTTTACGGTTCGTGAATTTGGGGCAAAAGATTCAATACCCTATAATATTGTATTGACTGTTGATTATTCAGGTTCAATGACTGGCGTAATGGATGCGATTTCAACAGGCACAAATCTCTTTGTTTCTCTAAAAATGGAATATGACCGAATTGGGATTACCACTTTTAATAAGACGACAGATGTCAAAGTGCCATTAATGAAAGAAAAGGATAAAATTCTCTCGCTTTATAATCTTAGGAAAAATCAGGGAATTGGATTATTTTCGGCTGTATATGATGCAGTTGCTACTAATATAAATATGTTTGAGAATACACCTGTCGATGTTCCACGAGTCCTCGTAGTATTTTCTGATGGTGATGATAATTATTCAAAAGAAAGTATTGGAAATCTGATTGAGAAAGCTAAGCAAGAGCAGATTCATATATTTGCTGTTGCATTTGGGTATTCAAAAGACGAAAATTTGCGATATTTAGCACAATATACAGGTGGTAAATTTTATAAGGCATATACAAAAGAGGAACTTATCTCGATATTTCGTGATATTTATATGAGTTTACGCTATTATTACCTAGTTACTTATCATCCACCAAAATATTGGGGCTATCATAAAGTGCGTAGTTATTTAGATATTCCTGAGCGCCACGATACTCTTTATGCAGAAGCTGAATATAATACATCAGATTTGATGCCATGGGACGATATTGGCAAAGCATTTACGCGACCAATTCTTTTTGATTTTGATAAATTCGAAATTAAGCCCGAATCAAATCCAATTCTTGATGAAATTGCAGATATAATGCTTTCTGACCCTAAATTGAAATTGGAAATCCAAGGTCATACTGATAATATTGGTGGTATTGATTATAATTTGAATTTGAGCGAATCGCGTGCACGCGAAGTATATTCAGCTTTGGTCTCCCGCGGAGTTGAACCCAATCGCTTACGTTATCGAGGTTTTGGTTTTTCTCGTCCTATTGCAAGCAATGATACTGAAGAAGGACGAACAAAAAATCGTAGAACAGAATTTGTAATTTTGGCAAAATAATCATATTTATGTGATGAAAAAATTAAATCTATTTATATTTGTATTCTCTTTGTCTTGTTTAATTTTTAGTTCAAAAACTATGGCTCTTGAAATAGATTCTGCATATATTGTAAGTCATTATAGTGAAATTGCTGATAAAATAATCGATTACGCCGAAAAAGATAGCTCCTCTTGGACACGCTTGTCATATTTATGCGATGTATTTGGAAGTCGATTAAGCGGTTCAATATCCCTCAATAATGCAATTGATTGGATGTTTGAAGAGATGAAAAAAGATGGTTTTTCAAATGTCCGCAAAGAAGAAGTAATGGTTCCTCATTGGGTCCAGCATAATTCCTCAACTGAACTAGTATTTCCATATAAGAAAAAAATTGATGTTCTTGCATTGGGTGGCTCAGTTCCAACTCCAAATGGAGGAATATCAGCGCCTGTGCTTGTTGTGGAAAGTTTTGAAGATTTGCAAAATCATAAAGAAGATGCGAAAGGAAAAATCGTGGTCTATAATTTTCCATTTGATTCTTATGGTCGCACATTTCAATATCGATGGTCAGGAGCAGACCAAGCCTCAAAATATGGTGCAGTAGGAAGTCTTATTCGTTCATTAACTCAAGATATATCAGTTATTCCTCATACTGGTGTTATGAGATACATGGATTCAGTGCCAAAAATTCCAGGTGGTGCAATATCTCCTCAAGATGCTGCTTTGCTTGGTCGGTTACAAAAGCATGGAATTACTCCTATTCTTAAAATTAAATTCGATACAGAAATTTTGCCTGATACTATTTCTTATAATGTAATGGGGGAAATTACAGGTTCTGAATTTCCAAATGAAATTATCGCTCTTGGGGGTCATACGGATTCTTGGGATGTAGGATTAGGCGCACATGACAATGGAGGCGGTTGTATTGCAACTTGGAATGCTGCTAAAACAATTAAAGAACTTGGTTTAAAACCACGAAGAACAGTGCGGGTCGTGCAGTGGGTAAATGAAGAAAATGGTACTCGTGGTGGTCAAGCTTATGCTGAAAAGCATAAAAATGAAAAGCATGCTCTTGTGTTCGAGTTTGACTCGGGTGTGTTTGAGCCGAGTGTCATTGGATTTACAGGTGACGATAAGATGCTCGCTATTCTCAAAGGAATGGAGCCACTGCTGAAAAAAATCAACCCCGATATGATTGTTCGCAAAGGTGGCGGAGGCGTGGATATTGGACCGATGATGAAATTAGGAATACCTGGAATGTCGCTTGGAACAAATGATGAAGGAAAATACTTTTTGTATCATCATTCAGCAGCGGATACTCCTGAAAAAGTAGACCCTAAAAATCTCAATCAGTGTATTGCTGCAATTGCAATAGCAATTTATATTTATGCAGATTTACCTGATTATATTTCGACTAAATAATGAAAATAATGGATAGAGAACAACTCGGTAGAGAAATTTATAATGTATCGCATTTAACAGGAGAATTCCTGCTAAGATCCGGAAAAATTAGCAATGAATATTTTGATAAATATCAATTCGAAGCAATACCACATTTGCTAAAAGCAATTGCCAATGAAATGGCAAAGATTATCCCTTCTAATTGTGAGGTTCTTGCAGCCCTGGAAATGGGTGGTATCCCAATCGCTACAGCATTATCACTTGAAACTAATCTCCCTGTGGTATTTGTTCGGAAAAAAGCAAAGGAATATGGAACGCGACGTTTCTCAGAGGGGATAGATATAACAAACAAGCATATTGTTATCATTGAAGATGTGGTAACAAGTGGAGGGCAAATTATATTAAGTGCCAAAGATTTAAGAAAATTAGGGGCGATTTTTGATAGAGCAATATGCGTAATTGATAGAGAAGAAGGCGGAAGTGAGAAACTTTCTGAAGCAGGGCTAAAACTAGTCCCTTTGTTCAAAATGAGCGAACTTAAAGAGTGGGCGTTAGTGGACTCGAACCACCGACCTCTCGGATGTGAACCGAACGCTCTAACCAGCTGAGCTAAACACCCTCATTACAAAATTACGAAAAAATTTTATTTTTCTCAATTATTCAGCATTTTAATATTTTGTTAAGAACTATTAACAAAAGAATTCTTAATATTAATTAAATTTGTAAATAACTGAATCATTGAATATGGACATTCAATTAATCATTCTCATCTTTCTTGGAGTGCTCGGGATAATTGATCTTTCAGTAGGTGTGTCTAATGATGCTGTAAATTTTACGAATTCAGCAATTGGTTCGAAGGCGGGGAGCTTTCGAATTGTTATGATTTGCACAGGACTTGGAATCTTTGTTGGGACATTATTTTCAGGCGGAATGATGGAAATTGCACGAAGTGGGATTTTCAATCCTGCTTTTTTCACATTTCCCGAGGTAATGATTATCTTTTTCGCAGCAATGGCAGCCGACGTCATTCTTCTCGATTTCTTTAATACTTATGGATTGCCAACTTCTACCACAGTTTCAATTGTGATGGACCTTTTGGGTGCTGCACTTGGTGTGAGTGTTTTTAAAATTGTCCAAAATGCTGTTCCTTTTGGAGAAATTGTGAATTATTTGAATATTGGGAAAATAGTTGCAATTCTGAGTTCTATTGTTCTTTCTATAGCATTTGCGTTTATTTTTACTTTTCTTTTTCAATATATTTCAAGACTATTATTTTCGTTTGACTTCAAGAAGCGATTCAAGCAGTATGGATCAATTTGGGGCGGATTTTCCATAACTATTATCTCATATTTTATTTTTCTCAAAGGTTTGCAATATGCTCCTTTTATCACTGCTGATACATACAATTATATTCAAGATAACATTAATGTAGTTCTACTTGGATTATTCCTATTTTCAACCATAATTCTACAACTTTTGCATTGGTTCACAAAAATTAATACATTGCAGATTATTGTCTTATATGGCACGTTCAGTCTTGCAATGTCCTTTGCTGCGAATGATTTAGTTAATTTTCTCGGTGTTCCTCTCGGCGGATTAGAGTCATATCGAATTGCTCATCAGTCAAGCGATCCATTGAATACAAATATGTTAGCATTAGCTTCCACAGCAATCAAATCACCTACTTTTATTCTTGTTATTGCAGGCATGATAATGTTTGTAACACTATTAATTTCTAAAAAAGCAAAGACGGTCACTAAAACTGAAATTAACTTGGGCCGTCAAGAAGAAGGATTTGAAAGATTTGAACCATTTGGACTTGCCAGGACTATTGTTTCTGCCTCGATTTCCTTTGCTAATTTTATACAAAGGATTACTCCAAATAAAATTCTTGAGATTGTGCACAAGCAATTTGATGTGAGCAAATTCCATCCCAAGACCGATGATAAAGGTGAGCATAGTTACTTCGATCTAATTCGTGCTGCTTCTATACTTACTGTTTCAACAGCACTTATTGCATTTGGGACTTCTCTTAAATTGCCCTTATCTACTACTTATATTACATTTATCGCGGCTATGGCAGCAGCTCTTCCTGATAAAGCTTGGGGAAGAGAAAGTGCGGTCTATCGGGTTTCAGGAGTAATTGCTGTAATTGGCGGATGGCTATTAACGGGTGTGCTTGCTGCAGCTTTTGCTTTTGTTGTTGCCTACCTTATTTTATTGCTTGGTAATATCGGTATTTTTGTTGTTATGATATTTGTTGCCTTCTTATTTTGGCATTCAAGCAATCTGCATAAAAAACGTGAGAAAGAACAAGAAATTCTTCAACAAAAATATAATTTATCTACTAACAAAGAAGGCGATGAAACATATATTGAACTTATGAAACAAATCACAATGTATGTTGCTAGTATTTATGGGGTTCTTAATCAGTGCATTAATAATCTTGCGACTAATAATGCCATAAAATTGAGAAAGAATAGAAAGGAATTTAGAGAAATTGCTAATAAAGTGAGCATTTTTTCTTCTAACTTATTAAACTTACTTGAAAATTCACAAAATTCACTTGTTGATTTCAGTAATTCTACTACCAAAGTAATTTCCGCATTACAAAACCTTACTGATAAAGTTCAAGTTGCTAGCGAGCAATATTACTACTACGTTGCAAATTCCCATACTCAATTACTCGAGAGTCAAATTAAAGAATTAACATTAATAACTCAAAGTTTAAATGAAATTCAGAAAGGTTTGCTCAATTCTGCTGAGCAACCAGTAAAATTTAGAGAACTAAATCTTACAGAAAGAATCGATTCCCTACACGCACTGATAGAAACATATACTGATCACCATTTGCAAAGAATTAAGGAAGTTCCTAAACCTGTTAAAAGGAATTTACTTTATTTCAACATTCTGTCAGATTTGGATGATGTTACTGACACAACCAAAACCCTATATAAAAATTTACGTAAGGTTTTCAAGCGAATATTGCCCGAAGATATTCTCATAGAACCAGATGATAAAAATTCTCGAGAATAAATTAAATTTTCATCAATAAGATTAATTTTTATTAAGAAAACTACGACAATTCATATTATTTTTATGAATTATTTCAAAAATAAATCTTAATTTTGTATTTGTTTTATTACAAACTTTTTAATATCTGTCATCCAAGACAAATGACAGGTAAAAACATTTAAAATAAATTGAGGATAAAATGTCTGATAACTCTTTCAATCCTTTCAAAATGGCTCAGCAACAATTCGATGAAGTTGCTGTAAAATTAGGGCTTGATGATGCTACAAAAGAACTTTTAAGAAATCCCGATAGGGAATATCATTTCAACATTCCAATTAGAATGGACAATGGAACATATCGCGTGTTCCATGGTTTCCGTGTCCAGCATAATGATGCACGCGGACCTGCAAAAGGAGGAATTCGCTTCCATCCAAATGAAACAATCGACACAGTGAAGGCACTTTCAATGTGGATGACGTGGAAAACAGCTGTGGTGGATATTCCTCTTGGTGGTGGAAAAGGCGGCGTGATTTGCGATCCACATAATTTATCAATGCATGAGCAAGAACAAATCGCTCGTGGCTGGGTACGTCAAATTGCTCGCAACGTTGGACCACTCCAAGATGTCCCCGCTCCTGACGTTATGACCAATGGTCAGCACATGGTTTGGATGCTTGACGAATATGAAAAAATCACCGGATTCAAATCACCTGGATTTATAACGGGTAAACCTGTTGGATTAGGTGGATCTCTCGGTCGTACAGAAGCTACTGGTTATGGCGTTATCTATACTGTCAGAGAAGCACTCAAAGAAATGGGAATTGACATCAAGAAAACGACTGCTTCATTCCAAGGATTCGGCAATGTTAGCCAATTTGCAGTAGATCTTTATACCAAGTTAGGCGGCAAAGCAATTGCAGTATCATGCTGGAACAATGAAGAAAAGAAATCATATACATATCGAAAAACATCTGGTTTAACTTATGATGAACTTATTTCAATAACAAACAAATATGGCGAAATTGATGTTAATAAAGCTCGTAGCTTGGGCTATGAAATTCTTCCAGGAGACGCTTGGATTGAGCAAGATGTAGATATTCTTGTTCCCGCAGCTATTGAAAACCAACTTAATGCTGACACTGTGAATAAAATTAAACCAACCGTGAAGATTATCGCTGAGGGCGCAAATGGTCCTACAACTCCCGAAGCAGATGAAGTAATTAAATCACGTGGAATATGGGTTATTCCCGATTTCCTTGCTAATGCTGGTGGAGTCACATGCTCATATTTCGAGCAAGTCCAATGCAATATGAATTTCTTCTGGACAAAAGAAGAAGTTCTTCAAAAATTAGATGATAAAATGACAACTGCTTATCATGCTGTTTCAGATTTAGCACACGAGAAAAAAATATATATGCGAGACGCTGCATATATGATTGCTATCAAACGTGTTGCCGATGCAGTAAAACTACGTGGCTGGGTATAATTTTATTATTCCGAATAAAATTATTTGGAAGGTATCCTCGCTAAAAACAGGATACCTTTTTTATTTATAGGGTATCAGATGATTCTCCGAATTAAGAAGCATTGAAGTACTTCTTATTATTATGCCTTTGGATGGAAATGGCGATGGACCTCTTTGATATATTCTTTATCAAGATGAGTATAAATTTGTGTAGTTGAAATATCAGAATGCCCGAGCATTTCTTGAACAGCACGGATATCTGCACCACCCTCAAGCAAATGTGTGGCGAACGAATGCCTGAAAGTGTGAGGACTGACCTTCTCGGCAATTCCTACTTGCGTTGCGTATTGCTGAATGATTTTCCAAATTCCCATTCGAGTTAATTGCTTCCCACGTTGATTCAAAAATATAAATTGATTTTCAGTGTTTGTAGCGAGAAATATCGGTCGAACTTGTTCTATATATTGTTTCAGCCAATATTGAGCGGATTTACCAATTGGGATTATACGTTCTTTTGAACCTTTGCCAATAACCTGAACAATTTCATATTCCCAATTGATATTTCGCGAAGTCAAATTCCTAAGTTCAGAAACACGCAAACCACAAGCATAAAGCGTTTCGATAATTGCACGGTCGCGAATTCCTGCATTTTTTGTTGTATCGATTTGATCGAGAATTTCATCAATTTCCTGCAAACTTAATGTTTCGGGAAGCTTCTTCTGTGTGCGTGGAAGGTCGATTTTTTCGCTCTCGTCATTTTCAGTTAATTTATTCATCAAAAGATACTTATGAAACGCTCTGATTGAAGATAAATATCTTCGTCTTGATAAATCTCCCAAGCCCATTTCTGCCAAAACTTTCAGAAAATCTGCGATTTGTTTAGATTTTATATCATAAAAATTCGAGATATTTTGCTCATTTAGGAAAATTAAATAATTTTTTAAATCGATCGAATAGGAGTCAATTGTGTTTTTTGCTAATCCCTTCTCAAATTCAAGGTAGCTCAAAAAATTCCTGTATGACTGTTTAAAATTTTGAGGAACATTTTGAAAATTATTTCTTGCTGTGCTACTGGTCATTTTTAATATTTGGAATTTCTTTATATTTGGTTCGTTGTTTTACACCTGTGACTGTTTTTACAATAGTGTCCTCAATTTTTGTAATATCAGCAAAAGTCAAATTTGTGTCGCTGAATTGCCCATCATTGATTTTTCCTTGAATGCTGGTTCGCACCATTTTTTTAATTTCGTCAGTAGTAATATTTTTGATTTTTGAGATTGCTTCGCTTGTATCACAAATCATAAGTATTGCGGTCTCTTTTGAATTAGGCTTGGGACCAGGATAGCGGAAATCATTTTCAACGACATCATCTTTGGATTCGGCATCTTCCAAAGCTTTAGCATAGAAATGCTGAATCAAAGTGGTTCCGTGGTGCATAGGAATAAAATCTATTAATTTCTGAGGCAATTTATATTCTTTGGCAACCTCAATTCCATCGCTAACGTGTTGGCGTATAATTTCAGCAGCTTTTTTAGGAGTTAATAATTCCAATTTATTTTCGATATTTGATTGATTTTCTGTAAAATACTCAGGTTTCAGAATTTTCCCAATGTCGTGATAATATGTACCAACACGGGTAAGTAATGGGTTTGCTCCGACTTCAATAGCGCATCTTTCCGCTAATATTGCAACATTTAATGTGTGTTGATAAGTGCCTGGAGCGATTTCGCTCATTTTTTTCAATAGTGGATGATTGGGATTATCGTATTCTTTAATACGCAAATCAGTTGTGATGCTTGTGGTATTTTCAATAATAAGAACAAGTGCAAATGTTAAGAGTGGCGAGATAGTTGAATTGATAAATGCGGCTATTATCTTCTGGAAGGTCATTGAAAAATTAGTGGAACTTTGCAAATCAAAAACCACAATAGAGAACAATAGTCCAATAAAAATATAGAAAATAGACCTATACATTTGTGTTCTGCTCTGAATATCTCGCACAGTAAATGCTGCGAGAACTCCAACGAAAATAAATGAAATTGCAGTTGTCAAGTCGCTCCCACGCGTGACAGCAAGAAGTAATGCGGAGGCGATAGTTGCATAAAATGCTGTCCGAGAATCGAATACTATTGCCACAAGCATTGAAATTGCAGGAAGTGGCACAAGCAATCCCAACGGAAATTCTGACGGAATTTCAACAGATAACCACGAAAGCAAAGATGCAAGCAGTAATGAAGCATAAAATATTAGGATTTGAACATTATCTTGAAATATTCTTTTTCGTAAAATTGAAAAATATATTAATGGGATAAGAAATATAATCAGTGACACTCCCATATTACCGATAACATAAGTCGGAGTCAAGTAGCTTTCTGCGAGTAATTTTTTTGATTGGCGATAAGAATCGAGTTGTTGCTTAATTTCGCGAGTGATTATTTGCCCTTTCTGCACAATTACTTCGCCCGATTTAACATATCCATCATATAATGGAACGCTTTGCTTTGCTAGTTCGGACTCTTTGTTGGTTAGCTCGGCGTTATATATTAAATTTGGTTTTAAATATTTTTGCAAAAAATCCTTAAATATAGGCTGGGTATTTCGATTAAAATTATTTTGAAGGATTTCCTCAATTTGTTTATCGACATCATTTTGCGAAGTGAGGCTTGTTGTTTTCAGATAATTAATATTTGTGGAATTAATCACAACCTTGATTTCAGTCTTTTTGATTTGCTCAATAGGTGTGTCAACAAGTCCATCTGAATATAATTTATTGATAAATGGGACAATTATTTTTTGAGCTTTGAGAACTTCATCTTTCCTTTTCGATTTTGGATTTTCCATAAAAATTGCCAATAATCTCTGATTGAAGATTGTGTTGCTTTGACCTTGCTCAAGGGAATCGAGTTTATCCAAAGAATTGAGGAAATTGTTCAGTGTATTTAAAAAATTCTTCTGTGTATTTGCGTTCAAAACAAACACGGGCAACACTTTTGATTGATATTCGCTAACTAATTGCAGATACTCATCAGAATTTTTAAAAATCGGGAATGTTTCATCAGCTACAAGTGTTTGATTTTTCCAAGGAGTTCCAACTTGCAAAGAACTTCGGTCAATTCTCAATGGGCTTTTGTCAAAGTGGACCGTGATAAATAATGATGAGACTAAAATCGCGACAAGTAGAATCAATAACTTCACTTGAAAGGAATAACGTAATTTCCTGTTGTCGAAATTGTTCCCGTGGGCTTTAAAATTGAAAACTTTATATAGTATTTGATATTTAGCCATGTTTTAACCTTTTGATAGAATTAAAAGAAAAAATTGTATTTCTATCATATCTGCATTTAATATTTTATAAAATTATGAAAAAAAGATATAATATGTTTGTTTTTAAAAAATGATTGTAAAAATTATAGAAGTTTAATAAATTTCAAAGTTCAATCGTCATTAACATTAATTTATTAATTATTAATAACAAAATATAAAGTTCACTATGCCAAAAAATTACGTTTCTAATAAGGAAGAGACTCCCCAGCTATTTCAAAGTAAATTTATTGAAATATTTTCGCATACGCATCCTGCTGTCCCAGCAATATTGTATTTGCCTGTTGTCCTGATATTCCTTTATTTAACTTTTTTTAATTATCAGATCAATGTATTTTACAGCATTTTGCTATTTTTGGCGGGCATGTTTTTCTGGTCTTTTACAGAATATAATTTGCACCGGTTTGTGTTCCACTGGGTGCCCGATTCAGATTTGGGTAAGAAATTGCATTTTATTATGCATGGAGTTCATCACGATTATCCCAATGACCCGAAGAGACTTGTGATGCCACCTGTAATAAGCATTCCATTGGCTATTTTCTTTTATTTTCTTTTTTATTTTATTATTGGCAAGTATTATGCAGCTCCTTTTTTTGGAGGGTTCCTACTCGGGTATATATATTATGATACGATGCATTATGCAGTACATCATTTTCCAATAAAAAATAAATTTTTCCTTGAAATAAAAAAACATCACATGAAACATCACTATCAAAATGAAGATTTCGGATATGGCGTTTCCTCACCCTTCTGGGATAAAATTTACGGAACAGATTTTCCCAAAACAAAAAGTAATGGCACAGTGGTCGGTGAGTGATGCATAATTAGTTATAGCAAACACATATTTTTCAAATTCACTAATTTTTAAAAGCAAGTGCAAATTCCAAAAGCCATTTTGGTCACTTGCAGGCTTCAATGATTGCCTCACCATTATTGTTAATAAAACGGACATATAATACTGTCTGATACAAAAATATGTGAAATTATAGATGTAGCAGTTGTCTCATAAGACCAAGTTTGGTCATTCCGCACTAAGTTCTGAATGACACGAATATGATACTTATGAAACAACTTCTTTTTTTTGTGTAATTCATACTCTCTTCACATTTCTTTAACAGAAACCTAATACAGATGGAATAATTTTGTAGATGTTCTTGATGTTCTTATTGTATAATCAAAATTATTTGGATTGGTTAGATGAAACTGTGTAAGATATTATTAATTCTTCTCTACTTCTTTGCATATCAATTTGCATTTTCGAATCAAGAAAATGATATGGAAAGAGGGACTGTCATTTGGAGGGAAGATTTTGCAACGGCAGAAATGAAAGATTGGGAGATTTTTAACGAAGCAACAAATGATACTCCGAATTGGTTTGTTGAAAAAGGGTATTTGATTCAAGATACAGATTATGGAGATTCAAAAAAACTACTTGGAACAGATATTATTAATACCAAATCAAATTGGGATAATTTTGCTCTCCTGACAAATATGGTTTGTGCTGATGATGATTATATAGGGGTTCTTTTTAGATACCAAGATGTAAACAATTATTATAGATTTCTTCTGTCAAGTCAAAGAAAGTTAATTAGTGTTGATAAAAAAGTGGACGGGAAATTTACAACATTAGCAATGTTTACAGAAGAAGAATGGCAATATGTGAAATTTTCCGTTACAATAATTTTAAAACAAAGCAATATAACAGTTTATTTAAATGATAAATTATTTTTCGATATAAATGACGATCAATTCGAAACAGGTAAAATTGGTTTCACCTCTATTTCGAATCTTGGCTCTTTTTTCGATGATATTACAATTTATTCTGATTATAAAATAAAGTCCATCGGGACTATACAAAAAATTACTCGCGGACCTTATCTTCAAAATGTATTGAATACTCATGCTGTCATAATGTGGAATACTGGACTACCCGCAAATTCAATAGTTGAGTATGGCTTAACAAAATCGGAAACAGAGTCAGTTGTGATTGATAAGTTGACTACAAAGCACGAAGTTAGATTAGAAAATTTAAAGAATGGAACAGAATATTATTATAGAATTAAATCTAATGACTTAGTGGGGGAATGGTATTCATTTAAAACAGCTGTTGGCAAGGAATCTCCTTTTAGTTTTATAGCTTATGGCGATACTCAAATGAATTTCTTGCGACATAAAGAAATAACAGAGCAAATAGAAAAAAATAATTTTGATTTTATTGTTCACTGCGGGGATGCAGTTCAAAGAGGACCAAGAAGTGATTGGGATGTTGAGTTTTTTGAACCTTTGCAAAAAATATTAACTAAAAAGCCCATATATGCAGCTATCGGCAATCACGAATTAAACTCAATTAACTACTATGAGAATTTTTCCAATCCTAATTCGGAACACGAAAATTATTATTCATTTGAATATGGCAATTCCTTTTTTGTTTTTTTGGATAACCCTCGGGCTGCCTATTCTGACCAGGAATATTACACAGATTATAAAACAGGCAGTGAACAATACAAATGGCTTGAATCTGAATTATCATCTGAAAAAGCACAGAAAGCTGAGTGGCTGTTTGTGGTGAGCCATGTCCCGAGTTATGTGGGTGGATCAC
>DIEP01000062.1:4953-5799 GCA_002418685.1 Ignavibacteria bacterium UBA5771 | reverse complement strand
TTTATATATATCGCCTTCTATATTGTATAATCTTAATTTTTCTTCGTATCTGTTATAATAAAATATTGAATCAAAATTTTGGATATAAACTCCATCGTAATCTATCGGATCATGAAGTCGGATTAATTTGAATAATTTTTTACTATCAATATTATAGATTTCTATTGTATTTCTTATTTCATTAAAAAAGTAAAGGAAAGATTCGCTTGAATTTTTATTATAGTAGTATCTTAATAAAAGTTGATGATTAGCCACTGAATCATCTACTGCAATTTTTATAGTTTTATATTTGGTCAGCATATTTGTTTCTTTATTTTTATGACTACAAGCAGTAATCAAAACAAACTGTATGATTAAAATAATGAATAGCATTAAATTTCTTTTCATTTCTTCTTTGTTTTTTTAAACTTTCAAATAAAATTGATAAATAAAGAGAACTCCCTTTTAGTATTTATTGAGTCGCCCTTTTGTGAAGATTGAGTGCGGGATACAGTTGTCAAAGGGCTATTTGAGATTGCATCTTTATCTGTGCAAGATGCAAAAAATATACTTGATTTAGGAATAATTGCTATTGTGTAAAATTTCATTTTAAACCTTATTTTGTGAAAAAATATTATTCTATCAATTATCAAGTCTTGCCTTCCTATAATTCTTCTTGAAAGCATAAGAAATGAAAGGAAGAATTCATTTGATATACTTTCTTAAAGAATTATCAAAACTTCAAATAATTTAAATGCAATTTACCTTTTTTTTTACCTTTTTTTTACCTAAGAGGTGCAGAATTTATTGCATGCGGGGAAGGGACATTTGAATCACTTACTATTGGGTTTTCTTATTAATATTTTT
>DIEP01000062.1:0-4924 GCA_002418685.1 Ignavibacteria bacterium UBA5771 | reverse complement strand
AATAATCAGTATATTTTGGACCTTTATTTATTGGGCGGTAATTTATTTTTTGAATTGGTTTTTTTGTTATATCCAATATTTGATTAATAAAATATATTTTTACAATAATTATTATTTGTTTCGTATTTTTGTATACTTAAGTCATTAAATGGCAAAGTGAATGAAAAAAATAATATTTTCTTCTTTACTCGCACTAATTTTATTAGGATGCAAGAGCGTGAACGTGGAAATACCAAAAAATTATAATATTCTAATCGGTAGTGGTGGTGGCTCGACAGGACTGTGGGAGGGTTATATTATTCAATCAGACACACAAATTCTATCTTGGAAAGGTCGCAAAGCAGGTGATAATCCAACTTTTTTAAAAAATTATACAAATGAATTCCCAAAAAAAATTTGGGAAATAGTCCAAAAAGATTCCCTTTCAAATGTTAAATATCAAAATCCGGGTAATTTATCATATATCATCAAAATTAGTGTTAATGACTCCATTAATACAATTATCTGGGATCCATTCTTGAAGAATGACACAATTAATAAGTTAAATGCTTCCTACGAAAAAATTTTAAAATTAATCAGCAAATAATGTTTTAAACTTTTTATTAATTTAAATTATAATTGCCATATGTTAAAATATTTAAAAATACCACTTTTTTTATCACTTTTCTTCTCCATTTTTGTTCTAAATAGTGCATACTCTCAAAAGTTGGGGCTAATCAACAAAACGAAAGAAGAAATCAAATCTATGCCAAAAGGCAGCATTGACTCAAATAATTTGCAAACATTTTCAAATAATTTGAAATCGTATTTTTCGCAGAATGGTGTTTTGCAAAATTTTCCTCAAAATATTACACCACAAATCAAACTACCACAATTGGAAAATATAGTTAATCCTCAAAACATACAAAATACATCAGGACATAGTGTTGGAGCAATTATGCATATCAACCAAACAAACAATACTCCTTATTTTATTTCAAATATTAGTTTTAAAGTAAAGAGTAAAGATAATTCACCAAAGCTCCAGTCATCAGCCATACCAATTAATTATATTAAGGAAAATGCTAATCTTTTCAAATTGAATTCTCCAGAAACAGAATTGAAAATTAAAAATGCAATTTCCTCAAATGATGGTAAAAGTCATTTAACCTATAATCAATATTATAATGATATTCCAATTTGGGGGAAAGAACTTGTGTTCCATTTTGATGCAAATAATGAGATCTATATGTTCAATGGAAGATATGTGCCAACACCAACCAAAATCCAGAATAATGGATTTACTCTTTCATCAGATAATTCAATTGCGATTGCCATTAAGGATTTGAAACAGTTTACCCCAATTGAAACATTTGACAAACAAATCTCAGATTTATTAAAATACACTTCGCCAACAGCAAATAAATATATTTGGACAAATGATGATAATACTAATTTTCATTATGCCTGGTTAGTGAATGTCAGACCAAATGTAATTGATAATTGGTATTATTTTATTGATTCAGAAACGGGTGAAATACTCGAAAAATACAATGCCACACAAAGCGATGGCAGGACGAAAGCAAATGCAACTGACCTTAAAGGTAACAACAGAGAAATCAATGTATATAATGACAATGGAACATATCAGATGATTGATGTGTCTCGCCCAATGTATAATAATAATTTTAGTAGTCCAGAAGGTATTATATTTGTGATGGATAATGGGAAAGCAGATTTAACACAATCTGCAAACCTCCGTATAGTTACCTCGACTAATAATCAATGGACTGATAAATCATCAGTTTCTGCTCAATATAATATGGGCTTAATATATGAATGGTATAAAAACAATCTTAGCCGAAATTCCTTTAACGACAAAGGGGCAAGTATGATGACTATGATTCATGTGACAAGTGAGGGCAAGAGTATGGATAATGCATATTGGAATGGGCTATTTGTGGTTTTAGGGGACGGCGGCACAATTACTACTCCATGGGCTGCGGCATTGGACTTCCACGCTCACGAATTCACTCACGCAATTGTATCTTTTACTGTCGACTTGGAATATAAGAATCAATCGGGTGCGCTCAATGAAGCATTGGCTGATTGGGGTGGTTGCATGGTTGATAGGGAAGATTGGAAGCTGGGAGAAGATATTGCTAATCCACTATATTTTCCTACACAATGTATGCGAAATATGGAGGATCCCCACAATGGAGGAACGAAAGGTGATTATAGCTGGCAACCTGCACACATGAATGAATTCCAAAATCTAACTTTGGAAGAAGATAATGGTGGAGTACACGTAAATTGCGGTATTATTAATAAGGCGACTTATCTAATTGGCTCATCTCTCGGAAGGGAAAAACTTGAGAAAATATATTATCGTGTTCTCCTTCAAAAATATATTACAAAGCAAGCTCAATTCATTGATTTTCGGCTTGGTTGCGTGAAAGCTGCCGAAGAATTATATGGAAATAATTCAAGCGAAGTGCAAATCGTCAAAAATTCATTTGATCAAGTTGGGATAACCGATGGAACAAGCACAAATCCTAATCCCGAATTATCTCCTAACGAAGGCAATCAGTTTATTGCTTTTGTTAATTCAGATAACGCAAATCTTTGGATTGGAAAGCCACAAATCACTAATATTAACACTGATGTTCAACAGCTGACGAACACCGTAGTTTATACAGGTAATGGATGTGTAATTACAACACCTGACAATGGCTCAACAATTTTATTTATAGACAAAGATAATTATGTAAGGGCTATTTTGCCAAATGGAACAAGCGAACAGGTTCTTTCCCAAACAGGTGAATATAGAACAATAGCGCTTTCTCCTGATGGTAAATATCTCGCAGCAACTTCAATATATACTGATCCAAATATATATCTTTTTGATTTAAATTCAGGTAGTTCCAAAGCCATTCCATTATATATACCAAATACGGGAGATGATTCTACTTACACTCAACCACTATTTCCGAATTCTTTAACCTGGAATATCGATAACAGAACACTTGTTTATGATGCAGTTAATTATTCAGTCGATGCTTGGGATAATGAAGCAATTTATATGGAAATGAACGCTCTGGATGTGCCAACTGCAACTATATATCGCATCTTTCCTCCAATGGACAAAACTATTAGCATTGGAGCTCCATCATTTGCTCATAATGACCAGAATCACCTTGTTTTTCAAGTTTATAATTCAACAACCCAGATGTACTTTATAAACGGTTTAAATCTCTTCACGGGAGACTTAGCAAACATAGTATATTCTCAAGCTACAACCGCAAACTTAAGCAGTCCAAATTATTCGACACTTGACAATCGCCTCGTTTTCCAGATTTATTTAGTAGCAAATCAAACCTTTGCTATACAGCAAATTCCTCTAAAAAACGATAAAATTACTCCAAGTGGCAATATACAAGCATATCTTACAGGATGTGGTATCCCTTATTGGTTTGCCAACGGGACTCGCAGTTCAGTTGAAAACGAATATTCTCAACAATCTGCTATTGCATCAATTTATCCAAATCCAACTTCGGGGAATTTTTCTGTTAATTTGAAACTTATGGAAGATAGCCGCGTTTCTGTATCTATAATGAATGTGCTTGGAGAGGAAATAAAAGTGCTGAGTTCCAATGAGTATATACCAAGTGGTGAGCATACTTTAAATTATTCAAATGAAATGAGCTCGGCTAATTTGCAACAAGGAATTTATTTTATTAAACTCAATATCAACGATCAGTCACAAATTCAGAAATTAGAAATTTTACGGTAAAAGATGAGATTCTCATAACAAATTAAAGGTCATTGCGAAGGTGTTTGCCCGAAGCAACCTAATATTAAATAGATTGCTTCTCTCAAATACGAATTCGCAATGACCTTATAATGTGCTTGTGTCACATATTAGAACACTACTGGTTTAATAATGCTCGACTCTATTTTTCCTTCATAAATGCTTTAAAAATATCAATTGGGACGGGGAATACAATTGTTGAATTCTTCTCGGTAGCAATATCTGCAAGAGTTTGAAGAAATCTCAATTGCAAAGCTATCGGATGTGCTTCAATTGTTTCAGCAGCATCGGTTAATCTTTGGGCCGCCTGATATTCGCCGTCAGCATGGATAACTTTGGAACGACGTTCGCGTTCTGCTTCTGCTTGCTGTGCCATTGCTCTTTGCATTTCCAGTGGCAAATCAATTTGCTTGATTTCAACAGATGAAACTTTGATACCCCAAGGTTCGGTATTTTCGTCGATGATTTGTTGCAAACGGCGATTTAGCTTTTCTCGTTCGCTGAGTATTTCATCCAAATCGGATTGCCCCATAATACTACGCAAAGTCGTTTGAGATATTTGATTTGTAGCATATAGATAATTTTCCACTTCCACAATTGCTTTGTCAGGATAAATTACTCGAAAATACAGAACTGCATTGACTTTGATTGAGACATTATCTTTTGTGATTATATCTTGCGGTTGAATGTCCATTGTGATAGTTCGCAAGCTAACTTTCACCATTCTATCGATAAATGGGATTAATATAAACAGCCCAGGTCCCTTGAAACCGATCAATCTTCCCAGCCGAAATATTACGGCTCTTTCGTATTCTGCTATCACTCTAATTGATGAAAGAACCAAAAAGAGAACAATTAATATGAGAATAACAACACCAGACATAAATGCTCCTATTTTAAAATGAAATATTACAAATATAAGGAAAAGTAATTTCTAAATTGAGAATATATTTGATTTATAATTAACTTATTTGGATTTTTTGGAGTATTTTTTTGGGGTTTCGTACAATAATAATTTGCCTTGCTTGCTTTCCAAATCGCTCCAACTTTGTATGGAAAAATCAATACCAATAATCCCCGTTGTAGGAATATTGTCATAATATTCACCCGATAAATAATTGGAAAGCGTTGTTA
>DIEP01000095.1 GCA_002418685.1 Ignavibacteria bacterium UBA5771 | reverse complement strand
AATTGAGAATATATTTGATTTATAATTAACTTATTTGGATTTTTTGGAGTATTTTTTTGGGGTTTCGTACAATATTAATTTGCCTTGCTTGCTTTCCAAATCGCTCCAACTTTGTATGGAAAAATCAATACCAACAATCCCGGTTGTAGGAATATTGTCATAATATTCACCCGATAAATAATTGGAAAGCGTTGTTATATCGGGATTATGTCCGATGATCATTACGGACTGAATGCTATTATCCAAATCTTTCAATAGTTGAATTATGTATTTAGAACCACGCTCATAAATTCCAATGTCGCTGATAATTTTCTCGTCGTCAATATCAAAAGCATCGGCAAAGAATTCAGCAGTCTTAACTGCACGAGTTGCAGGACTTGTTATGATTAGGTCGGGTTTATCAATTTTTTTCGCAAGTAATTCTGACATAAAATTTGCATCTCGCGCACCTCGCTTGGAAAGTGACCGATTGTAATCATCTACATCACTATCGTCCCAGTTGGACTTTGAATGCCTTATCAGTATTAGTCTTTTCATTTAATTTAGTTAAATATGCAAATTTTTATTGGGTATTGCTGATATTTTTCATTTCGAATAATTTCTTCTCTTGTTCGATTGTGCTTGAAATTGCATTTGCTTTGCTAAGATTATTTTTCTTTTTATAAGAAACAATGAGGATATTTGCGATGCGATCGCGAATTTCGTTACGATTATTCTCATCTTCAATTTGATGCCATGCCTTTTGATTATAGAAAGTCTCGACTTTTGAAATTGCACGTGTGGGATTTTTCGCTGTATCACTTTCTGCTGATAGGACGGCTTTATTTAATTTATTATAGACATAAGCATCAATATTTTTAATTTTTGGACCTGAATCATTTGGATAATTGCTGATTTGAGCAATTTTTTGATCAAGCTTTGCAAGGACATTTGGATCAGAAAAATCATAAATTTTAAAATCGGTTTTCAAACTTGGTCGTATTTTTATCGAAATATTATTAGGATTGCTTGTCAAGTTAGATTGTTGCAATTGATTGAGGAGGTCCGAAGCAATTGAATAATTCAAATTCGTGCGCACAAGAGCAAATGACCCGTTGATAATTGCAGGACGTAGTGGTCCATTAACAGTATTAAAATATTTCAGCACAGCTTGACGCATAAATTGTGCCTGATTATAGACTCGCTGATAATCACCGATGGAAAATCCACGTCTTGAACGAAGAATTTGCAATGTTTCTTTGGAGTCATAACCGAGGAACCGAAGAATAGCCATTGCTTGGGAAAACCCAAATTCGATATAATAATCAATTTTATTTAAACGAGAAATTTCACAAATTTTCTTAAAATATTCTTGGCGCCCACGTGCAAGATAAAAAACTGTCAATTTATTTAAATGCAGTGAATCTTCATATCCGCAATCTACATAAGTATCTCTTGGTATAGAGATAATTTCGATTTTGCCAATATCAGGCATTATTGATAAAATATGATTTGCATCAGCATGCCCTGCATTCGAGCCAAGCCGTGAATCGAGTCCAATCACAGCAATATTTATTCGCCGCGCATTTGCAACCTCTGGGGAAGAAAATCCGGCACTATTGTCTACTCCTATATCCGGAAGGGAACCTATAGAGTTGGATCCATTGTTTTCTGTGCTTGTATCCTCAAAAATTGCCTTATAGAAATTTGTGTCGCGTACTGCTTCATCTTTTGGTTTTGCTATTGAATCCTGAGTGCTAGCACTTAGTGATTTGGCATTAGAATAGTTGTTATGAATATAAATATACGCTATTACACTTAATAGAACTATTGAAAGAACAAGAATATAAGTATATGACTTTTTCAACGTAAATTAGTAATTTGATAATTTGAATAATTCAAAATTACAAATTTTTAAAATGAATTCTCTATAAATTAACACAAATTTCATTAATTTGTTTTTTGAATTTTGTAAAATTTTGTAAAAAAAGGTTAAATATGGAAGAAAGAGTTTATTCACAGGTAGAAAATCACGTTCGCACAATCACATTTTATAGTCCAAAGGCAAATTCCCTTACAGCTAAAATGCTTCATGATTTAGCAGACCAATTTCGAACAGCAGCTATGGATAAAGAAACGAAGTTTATTGTATTCCAGAGCGAAGGAGATGGGGTTTTCTCTGCGGGTGCTTCATTTGATGAAATGCTTGAAATTCATGACCCAATTACTGCTCGGAAATTTTTTCTTGGATTTGCACGAGTGATTTGGGAAATGATTAATGCTCCAAAATTTATTTTTACAAGAGTTCAAGGTAAAACTATCGGTGGCGCTGTGGGATTGATTGCAGCATCTGATTATGTTTTTGCATCGTCTGCAGCTGAAGTGCGTTTAAGCGAATACTCGATTGGTATAGGTCCATTTGTTATTGCACCAATATTAGAGAAGAAGATGGGGAAATCTGCTTTAATGGAATTATCAATTAATACTGATTTTCATTCAGCTGAATGGGCATTTACAAAAGGACTATTCAATAATGTTGCGCCAAGTATTCAAAAAATGGATGAAGAATTAGCTCAATTTTTATTAAAAATCCATGCTAATAGCGCTGAAGCGTCAATGGATTTAAAGCATATGTTTTGGGAAGACCTTGCAAAGGATTTTGCAATATTTGGTATTAGAGCTGATTTTACAGCCAAGAACTTACTAACTGATTATACTCAGAATCTGATGAAAGGATTTTTTAAAAAATAATTAGTTTATATTGACTTTACTCCTGAAGTAGTAGGGGCAATTCATAAATCGCCCCTACAATCAGTGATAAAGTATAATGGTTTTCGCGAGGAATGAAAAATAACGAAGCAATCTTGCAGTTTGAATAAGATTGCTTCGCAATAATACTTGCTCGCAATGATGTGGTTATTCTCATTCATTATTTATTCATATTATCAATTTAAAATTATGGAAAAAATGCACGAAACTATTCCCGAAGTTGAAAAAGCAATTCTTGTGCGAGCATTCCTGAAAGGAGACGACCGAGATGAGACATTGGAATTGCTTGATGAATTGGAACTTCTTGCCAATACAGCGGGTGCAGAAGTTGTTGAGAAAATTTATCAAGAAATTCCATCTTTTAGTCCCGCCACGCTGATTGGCAAAGGGAAATTACAAGAAATAAAAGAATTTGCAATTTCTGAAAATATACATTTGGTTATTTTTGACAATGAACTTTCGCCAATCCAAATGCGAAATTTAAGTAATGAATTGCAATTTAAGGTTTTGGATAGAAGCGGGCTGATACTTGATATTTTCGCAAAGAATGCAAAGACTCAAGAAGCTCAATTGCAAGTGCAGCTTGCTCAAATGCAGTATCTTCTCCCGAGGCTTTCTCGTATGTGGGTGCATATTTCTGAGCAATACGGTGGAATTGGCTCAAGGGGACCAGGAGAATCCCAACTTGAATCAGATAGACGTGTAGTTCGGCATCATATCCAAATTTTAAAAGAGAAATTGAAGCATATTAATACACAAAACACTGAACAGCGGAAACTTCGGAAAAACACACCACGCTTTTCACTTGTTGGATATACTAATTCAGGAAAATCCACTCTGATGAACACAATCACTGATGCAAATGTCTTTGTCGAAGATAAACTGTTTGCAACTCTTTCCACGACCGTTCGGCAATTTTTACTACCCAACAATAAAAATGCGTTACTTTCTGATACAATTGGTTTTATCCGAAATTTGCCTCATCATCTGATCGCATCATTCAGAACAACTCTCTCGGAAGCCCTCGAATCCGATGTGCTTTTGCACGTAATAGATGTAAGCAATCAAAATTTTAGAATTATGATTGATACAGTTAATCAAACGCTTGAAGACATTGGAATCAAAGATAAGCCGATGATTTATGTTTTTAATAAAATCGATAAGTTGGATTCATTAGATTTGCTTCATCAACTTCAAAATGAATATGCACAATCAGTCTTTATTTCGGCAGAAAGAGGAATTAATATCCCTAAATTGCTTGAGAGAATGCTTGATGAATATGAGAAATTTAATACTGTTTATTCTTTGCTTGTTCCATATAAATCAAGCGGTGAATTAAATAAAATTTATGATTATTGCGAAGTGCTCGAAAGAATTGACGACGATGATGGCACTCATTTGCAAATAAAAGTAGAATCGCGCAACCAAGATCGATTGCTGCCGATAATTACAAAGTATGCAATAGAAACAAAGGAATAATCGCTGATTTATTTTTTCCTAATAAAATCAGTGTGCATGCTCTTGAATTCTTTACCCTCAAAGATATTATACATATCGCAGGTCCAGTGATTATCATTAATGCATGTGTAAACTGTTCGTGCTTTGATAGGTTTACCCGTCATAAAATCAGTAAATTCTCCTGCGAATTCAATGGATTTATCGGTTTTATTATAATCCCCTTTTTGATAGAATATCACTGTTCCGAAATTATCAATCCAAGTTGATTGGAATTTCTTTTCAGCATTATCATACCCAATGACACCCATCCCGTGAAATTCATTGGACTCTGATTTGCCTACCTGATCTAATTGCAAATATCTTCCGTCCATCAGCATTTTATTATTTGCTGTGCCTTTAGAATTTTCTGAGGGTGAATCGGGCGTCATCCAAAATTGGGCTGTAATTTCCCAATCGCCTGAGAATTTTTCAAGAAATTTGTGCATTTCTCCAGGAGTAATATATTCCATAAATGCTTTCATTTCAGGGGAATCCATAGATTGGTCGTCTTGTGCTTCCATTTTTATAAACGTTAAGTTTAACAAAATTATAAATGAAAAAAGTTTTAGTAAATTTGATTTATTCATACTTATAATCCAGAAAAACCAAAATTAATAAAAAATTATAACAAATTTAAAAAAATATATATATTATAGAATATTATCAGGGTCTGTCTCCAAAGTCAATAAATTATATAATTTATCATTTTTAAAAATATATAGATATAAATAAATAGATATAAATAAAAGGATGTCATTGCTTGCATGTATTCGTGCGGAGCAAATTTTTATTAATAAGATTGCTCGGGGTTTGCATTTTTCAATGGCTAATTGCATCATTTAGAATGTTCCAATTGATACTTTAAGATCATTCCATTTTCACATCTCGAAAGAAATTTTGAATTAAATTTTATTACTAATTTCAAAGAAATTCATAAATTATAATTCTTTTGAGATTCTCTATCATAAAAGATTAATAT
>DIEP01000073.1:6338-12568 GCA_002418685.1 Ignavibacteria bacterium UBA5771 | reverse complement strand
TAGCCCTTTTGCTATATTTGGTGGTCAGGGCAATACAAATACATTTTTTGAAACTATTACTTCAATTAAATCTGCCAAAGATGACCCTAATATCAAGGGTATAATATTAAAAGAGGGGATTGGTAATTATGGATTTGGAAAAGCCTCTGAACTTTTGAATGTTTTGAATGAATTCAAAAAGTCGGGGAAATTTGTTTATTCATATTTTAACTACGGAATGGAAAATACATACTATCCTGCACTTGCTTCAGATAAAATCTATACTTCTTCTATGGGATTTATGGAACTAAATGGATTCGGGGCATCGGGATTTTTCTTTAAAAATTTCTTTGATAAAATTGGATTAGAGTATTATGTTGAGCATTTTGAAGATTTCAAATCAGCGGGAGAGCAATTCTCACGAAGTAGTTTTAGTGATTCTGCCAAAAAGGAGTTGCGCGTTCTATTAAGTCAGAGATTTACGGAATTAATAGACACAATTGCAAAATATAGAAATTTAGACCGTCAATTTGTGCTTGAATCAATCAATCGCGGTATATATTCTCCTGATTCAATGCTTGCTTTGAAATTTATTGATGGAGTGATGACAGAACAAGACTTCAATAAAGAAATTTACAAGAAAATATTTGGCAAAGATTTGTCTGATGTTTCAGATCTTGATAAAATTAATTATATTGATATTAAAAGTTATACAAGAAGAGATAAGCCACAAGGTGAGCAAGTAGCTGACGAACATAAAAAGATTGCAATAATACAAGCACAGGGGACAATTTCATCCTCTAACCAAAATAGTTCATACAGAGGGGAAGAAGGGATAACTGATGGAAGATATATCGAATATCTTGAGAAAGCACGGAAAGATAAAGATGTGAAGGCTATTATTTTACGTATCGATAGCCCCGGTGGCAGTGCGCTTGCATCAGATAATATTTGGCAAAAAATCAGAGAAGTCCGCAAAGAAAAACCTGTTTATGCTTCAATGAGCGATGTGGCCGCATCAGGTGGATACTATATTGCAATGGCTTGCGATACAATTATTGCTTATCCACAAACTGTCACAGGTTCAATTGGCGTAATAACAATGATTCCAAATGTCAGCAAATTAATTGGAAAAATAGGCATAACAGTTGACACAATATCTGTTGGAGAGGATTCCCAATTTTTCAATGGTAGTCTCCCATTCAAAGAGCAAGATAAAGCGAAATTCCATAATATCGTTGCCACGATGTATTACGAATTTGTTTCGAAAGCTGCAGAATGCAGACATAAAAGCTTTGAGGAAATGCGGCAATATGCAAAAGGAAGAGTTTGGACAGGTGAAGATGCCTTAAAAATTGGATTGGTTGATATTTTAGGTAATTGGCAGACAGCGATTGATATAGCAAAAAAGAGAATAGGAGTGCCTGTTGATAAAAAAGTTATTATAGAAATATACCCAAAACCAAAAGATGAATTTGAAATGTTTGTTGATTTCTTTAAGCATTTTGGCGATAACAAAGTAAATAATTTTAAAAGTACATCAAGAATGTTGAATTTGAGCAAATCGCAAATTGCATTGTATCAAACATTATTTGAAAATTTGCCATCGAATCTCAAAACTCAAATGATATATAATTTGCAAGTGATGGAGTTAACTAAAAATGAAAAGAATCTTTTGGTGCTTCCATATTATTTTGAATTTTAAATTGAAAATTAGTTAATTTTGAAAATATAAGTAAATTAAATTTTAGGTAATTTATGAGAATACTAAAGAAATTATTCTTCGCGATTACAATAACTTGTATTGCAACACAAGTGTATGCAAAAGAAGCAGGCTTCAATCCAATCAAGTTTACAAAAGAAGTGCTTGATAATGGTTTGCAAGTCATATACACAGTTGATAAATCAGCACCCGTGGTTGCAACAGTCGTTCATTATCGCGTAGGATCTCGTTATGAAATACCTGGCAAAACAGGTTATGCTCACTTCTTCGAGCATTTAATGTTCGAAGCAACGAATGCTTATCCACGAGCTACAATTGATAAATACGTGGAAGAAGCGGGTGGCAATATGAATGCTCACACGTCAAATGATGAAACAGTGTTTTATATTAAACTACCAGCTAATCAATTAAAATTGGGACTATGGATTGAATCTCAAAGAATGAGAGGATTGAAAGTGGACACTGTTGGAGTCGAAACTCAACGAGGTGTTGTGACCGAAGAAATGAAAATGAGGCGGGAAAATAGTGCTTATGGGACTTTCTTTGATAAAATGAGTTCCTATCTCTTTAAAGGTGGAAATTACGAGTGGACAACGATTGGAGCGTTTGATGATATTCAAAATGCTAAAGTATCCGATTTTCGCAACTTTTATGATACGTATTATTATCCAAACAATGCTACACTTGTAATTGCAGGTGATATTAATATAGAACAGACCCGCCAATGGGTGAAGGAATATTTCGGATCTCTTCCAAATACAACAATTCCTCCTGAAAATCCAATGAAAATTATCCCTCTCGAAAAAGCAATCGTGGATACTGTTTATGATGAAAAGGCACAATTACCTGCATTATTTATTGGCTACCAAGGTCCTTCGTCATTAGATTCAAATTCTTATGCAGTTTCGTTATTAACGAGTATACTTGCTTCGGGAGAAAGCTCAAGGATGTATCAAGAACTTGTTGATAAAAAAAGAGTATCGGTCCAAGCATCAGTGTTCCCCTTAGCAATGGAAAAAGCGGGTGGAATAATTTTCATTGATGTAATTGCCCCTGGTAAAGAAATTGATGAAAACATCAAAGAGATTGATAAAATTATTAAAAAAGTTGCAACCGATGGAGTTACTCCTGAAGAATTACAAAAAGCCAAAAACATTGTGGAAGCAAGTTTTGTTGGTGATAAAATGAATGTTCTATCAGAAGCAATGTCGCTCGCAAGCTATAATAGTTATTATAATGATCCGAGTTTAATTAATACGGAATTGACGAAATATTTAAAAGTGACAGTAGAAGATATCAAACGAGTCGCTAATCAATATTTCAATACTGACAAAAGAGTTATATTGATTTATTTACCAAAACAAGGATCATAGGGAGAAAATTATGAAAAAGATATTAATTGGAATTTTATTATTTGTATCATTTTATGGAATTAGTTTTTCTCAAAATATACCTCCAAAACCCGAACCATTGCCAGCTAATCAATTTAATTTCCCTGAATATAAAGTCGCGACTTTATCCAATGGGTTAAAGGTTTTCTTGATTAAAGATGATGAACAACCGGTGTTGATAATCAATTTGTTAATTAAAGGCGGAACAGTCCTTGATGGTAAGAATAAGACTGGTGCGACCGATTATTTAGCAGCTATGCTAACGAAAGGTGCGGGAAAAAGAAATGCTCTTGAAATAGCTCAAACACTCGATGGTATCGGTGCAAGCGTTGCAGCAGGAGCAAGAGGTGAATATATGGAAGTAACAGGATATTCCCTTAAAAAGCACTTCAATATAATGTTTGATATCTTTGCTGATGTCGTGCTTGCGCCAACATTTCCTTCTGATGAATTTGATAAATTAATGGATCAATTTCTCGCAAGTGTTAAAATGAGAAAATCAAGTTCATCTACGATTGCTGGCGATATGATTAAAGCAGCAGTTTACGGTCAGGATCATCCTTTTGCTCAATTCAAAACTGAACAAACTTTGAAGGCTATCAAAGTCTCCGATTTAAAAGATCTTTATAAAAATACTTTTATGCCGAACAATGCTACTATTGCAGTCACAGGTGATTTTGATGAAAAAGAAATCATTAATATTCTTGAGGAGAAACTTAAGAATTGGAAGAAGGGAACACCACCAAATCTTGGGCAAATTGAAGCAAAATCAATGAAACGAGGTGTATATTTTATTCCACGTCCTGGTTCCAAGCAATCATCAATTGTTATTTCGCAATTGACTGTTCCAAGAAATCACCCCGATTATGATGTTCTCAGTCTTACGGGATCAGTGATGGGAGGAAGTTTTGGGTCAAAATTATTCCGAACTTTAAGAGAGAAATATTCGTTTACTTATACTCCTTATGCATACCACACTTCAAGCAAATATATCAATCGATTTGCGTGTGGTGCAGAAGTTAAAAATGAAAAGACTGATTCATCATTAACCATCATTCTGGAACAGTTACAATCGCTTTACTCTGATGGCGATCTTTCCAAAGAAGATCTTGATAGAATCAAAAACAACAATATTGGAAGTTATTTAATGGCTTTTGAGAATTCAGGATATATTTCTGACTTAGTTCAGAGTGCTGATTTCTATGAAATTCCAATAGATAAGATAAAAAATTATCCACAGATCGTTCAGAATATCACAACACTTGATATATCAAAAGTTGCTGCAAAATATCTCACTCCCGAAAAATCATATATTGCAGTGGTCGGATTACCTTCATTGAGAGATTCATTAAAGAAGTTCGGTCCTGTTTATGAATATACACTAGATATCAAACCTGTCGAAGAATCGAAGACGAATGTAAAATCGAGTGGAATTTCCAAAGAACAAGTAATTGAAAAATTTGAAAAAGCTATTGGTGGCAAAGAAGCAATCTCAAAAGTCAAAACAATGAAAATTGAGGGTAGTCTGACACTTTCCGCTCAAGGACAATCTATAAGTGGTAATGTTATGCAAGTTTTTGAATTTCCTGACAAAGTTCATACCCTAACAAAAACTCCAATTTTCACAAATGAAATTTGGATAAATAAGACATTAAATAAAGGTTGGGCAAGTAATGGTAATGAAACAAATGAACTCAAAGACGACGAATTAACTGAGACGGAAGAATCTACAAAATTCGAGTTTTTTGATATAACACAATTGCTTGCAAAAACTGATTACAAAGTGGAAGTCAAAGGTGAAAAAGACGGAATGATTATGCTTAAAGTCGTAGATCCAGAAGAAAATGAATCTACATATTATTTCAATAAAACCACAGGATTACTTGATAAAATTGAAGCATCACAAGTTACCGAGCAAGGTCCAATGGATATTACAATGGAATTCAAAGAATATGAAGATTTTAGAGGTATTAAACTACCACTTAAGCAAATCACAACAACCCCTATGTATACCACTACTCTTGATGCAGTTTATTGGATAAATCCCGATATAAGTGATGAAACATTCCAACCAAAATGATTTAGGTTGTAACAGTTGAATCAAAAAAAAGGCAATTTTCGGATTGCCTTTTTTTATTATTGTTTATCTTTTGGAGATGTAGTATCACCGTGCCTTATAAATATTTTTAAAAGTAGTAGGAGATTAGATTTGAATGACACTCTCTTCGTACCGAGGGAGGGAGTTGAACCCCCGACACACGGATTATGATTCCGTTGCTCTAACCAACTGAGCTACCCCGGCAAAAATATAGATTACAAAATTAGTGAAAAAAAAATTAAATATTATGAATTTCTTAATAAATTCTGGATTTCATCACGAATCTTTGCTGCAAGCTCATAATTTTCTTCTTGAATTGACTTATCAAGTCGTGATTGAAGTATATCTAATTTTTTATTACCTGATGAGACGGGTTTTTCTTGTTCGGCTCTAGGAAAATCTTCGTCCTCTTCGGATTCTTCTTGAAATTCGCTTTCTTCGATTTGTGGTGCCACGCCCGCTTCTTCCAAAATATCATTATCCACAAATATTGGAGCATTCATCCTTAAAGCAATTGCTATTGCATCACTGGGTCGGCAATCAATTTGCACATCTTCGGTATCGAATATTAACTTTGCATGAAAAGTTCCATCATTAAGAGCATCTATAATAACGGAATTCAAATTATAACCAAAAGTCTCAAGAATGTTCTTAATTAAATCGTGTGTCATAGGACGAGGTGGCTCAATATTTTCCATTTCAAAGGCAATGGACTGCGCTTCAAAAGCTCCAATAATTATTGGAAGCCGTCTTGACCCATTTTTTTCTTTCAATATTAATGCAAATGCATTTCCGCCAGGCGTTGAGGATATTCCTAATATTTTTACTTCTACCTTATCCATTGTTCTTACTTTTAGTTTTATGACGAAAAGGTTGATAAGTTAATGTTAAAAGAATCTTATTCTTCAATTTTTTTCAATTTATTCAATATTTTAAATGCAATTAGCCGACTTGATCCCGCAGATTGATAGATATAATTTTGGGCAATTTCTCCTAAATTCTTGCGACTATCTTCATCGACGATGATAGAATATAGCCA
>DIEP01000073.1:1549-6318 GCA_002418685.1 Ignavibacteria bacterium UBA5771 | reverse complement strand
AATTCCGCATCATAAGATTTTTTTATATTATAACCGCAAGCAAGAGGCAATCCATATCCTGCTGCCTCAGCAAGTGAATGCACGCCCGCTCCGAATCCGCCGCCAATATATGCAAAATCTCCCGTTGCATAAATTTTCAATAATTTTCCAATTGAATCGCAAACAATATCCTTATCAGCAATTAAGGACCTGATTTCCTTATAAGATTTTGAAATTGATAAATGATCCGTTAACTCGCTTAAATATATATTGTTTCCAATTAGATTAGATAAAAAATTCAAACGTTCCTGAGTTGGCTCATGTGGAACATATACAACTCGTATTTTAATATTTAATTCTTGTCTTAAATCGGAAACTGCCTTATAAATAAGCCGCTCATCATCTTCCCATGTGCTACCGGCAATTAATACGCATTCATCTTCATGAAATATTTCGCGAGGTATGACCATATCAGTTTTTGCTTCCTGAATTTTGCTGATAATCCGGTCATATCTTGTATCAGTCATTGTTCGGATATATGAACGCACTCTAATTTTTTTGAAATATTTAGTATGTTTTCTTCCAACTGTAAAAATATTATTGAATAAACTCATTGAGGAGCGGATGAATCCTCTCGTCAAGATAAAATTACGATAAAAGCTGTTGGAAGGTTGTGTTGCATTTATTAAAACACGTGGAATTCCTTTTTCCTGCAGTACTCTAAGGTGATTCCTCCATATCTCATAGCGGACAAATACTGCTACATCTGGTTTTACTAACTTAATAAATTCTTTGGCATTGCGCTTTGTATCGAGTGGTAAGTAAACAATTGCATCTGCATAAGGATAATTCAGCTGTGTATTGAAGCCCGAAGGTGAAAAAAATGAGCAAACTATTTTCACATCGTGATTCATATTCTTAATTGCTTCGATTACGGGTTTTACTTGCTCAAATTCGCCCATTGACGCTGAATGAAACCAAATACGGCTGCCACTTTTGGAGAGAGTATCCAGCACCTTCCAGCTTTTCTGACAATTCTCTTCTCGTTCAGCTAATTTCGGATTAGTTTTCTTAAAAAACTTAACAAACACTAATGCAATTGGAATAAATATGTAATTATAGAAAAAACTATACATTTTTTAAATATTAATAATAATAAGGGTTATGAGAAAAGTCATATTGTGCTCGCGTATGTAGTTTCGTATATAATACATTATATTTTTGCAGTCTTTCAATTTCTGTCATATAACCATTGAAGGTGCGATTGATAACAAGATTAATCATATAGTCAATACAATCTTGTTCAGTTATATCATTAAGTTCGGCTTGCACAACCTCGGTAATTTTGATATAAAGTTTTTTGCCAAGCTCGATTAGATGTTCCTTGCTTTTTATATTTTTAAAATAGTAGTATTCCCATTCTTCGATAGTTCTAGGTGCACACTTTCGAATTGATTCAGAAGTTGGTCCAACATTCTTTTTAAAATTCAGCTGAAATCGATTCATAACACTGTTCAATATCCATTCTTTAGCCATTTTTATTTCCAAGATAAGTAAGAAATTTATTTTTATATTTAAAGTCGATCGAAGTATCTACTAACGCAAGTTGTTCTTTTATAATATGAGCATTTATGAATGTTTTGTTTTTTAAAAATAAATAGCATAATAATCGATTGTCTTTATCATATTTTATTTCATCATATTTTAAAAAAACCTTTTGTCCCTTTATCATAGAAATTAAGTAATTTATAGCTTTTTCATTAACTTCTGGTTTTTCTTTTACTCCAATTAATCTTATTATTAAATTATTATTTAACATTATTAATTCAGGACTAATTATTTCTTTTACCGAGTAATATTCTTCATTTTTTGAGATACTATTTTTATCTAGCTTTGAACCAAATTGAAGTTTTTTCAGGTCTATTTTATTATTTAGTTTATATGGGTCTTTATAGATATATGGTTGTTTTTCTATTTCACTTTGAAAATCTATTTGGACCTTTTCTTGATTAATAAATTGATATGAATGATCATCGAAAAATTGGTTTTCGTTTATGGACAATTTTTCTTTAATGATTGGAATAAATTCAGAGTTAATTTCATATCCAACAGAATTTCGATTTAAATTTTTTGCTGCAAGAGAAGTTGTTCCACTTCCAAGAAATGGATCAAGAACTGTATCACCTACAAAAGAAAACATTTTTATGAGGCGTTTAGGCAATTCTTCGGGGAACATAGCAATGTGACTATCCTGTTTGGTTCCACCAAAATTCCAATGTCCATTGAAATATGTGTTCCATTCTTTATTAGTTAATTTGGAAAGTTCTTTATACTCTTTTGAAACACTGGGAGTTGTTCCACCTTTTTTGAAAATAAGGATAAACTCATAATCCAGTTTCAAAATTCCATTACGTGGATACGGAAAAGAACCCATAACTGAAGCACCGCCCGTTGTATTCGTAGTCGTCACCTTTTGCCAAATCACGGCTCCCATATAATCAAAGCCAATCGTTTCGCAATATTTTATTATCTCAGTTCGTATTGGAATTACTTTATATCTACCATAATAAACAGAGCGCGCATATTGGTCACCAATATTAATGCATAGACGACAACCTTTATGAAGAACTCGAAACGATTCCTTCCAAACCAAATTGAGATTATTTATATAACTCTCATAACTATCATTAAAACCTATTTGATTATCAGTTCCATAATCTTTTAATTGCCAATAGGGTGGAGAAGTAATAATCAAATGAATGGATTCATCATTTAATTCTTTCATACATCGAGAATCGCCATTGATGATGATATGACTTGTTTTCAATTTTGCCACTTTCTTGCAGATATTTTCCCAATTATTTCAAAATGCATGATTAGTATTTGATTTGATAATTTTTTATAATGAATTTAGCTCGGTTTATTTCCCGATAAACTTTGCTTGGCGCTTTTCCAAAAATGCTTCTGTTCCTTCTTTAAAATCTGCAGAACTTCCAACGTCTCCAAATTTGCGGGATTCAAAAGCTAAACCTTCCTGCAAAGATAATTGCTCGCTTGCATTGATGCAATCAACTGCTGCGGATACGGCAATTGGAGATTTGGATAAAACCAAATTTGCAAATTCAAAGGTTTTACTCATTAGTTCACTATGGGGGAAAACATCATTGACAAGTCCAATTTCTTTTGCAGTTTGTGCATCAATCGTTTTCGCAGAGAGAATCAATTCCATTGATTTTGCTTTACCAATAATGCGAGGCAATCTTTGAGTAGCACCATAGCCAGGGATTATGCCTAGATTTACTTCTGGTTGCCCGAATTTTGCTTTATCAGATGCAAAACGAATATGGCAAGCAAGTGCAAGTTCCAATCCGCCACCAAGCGCGAATCCATTAATTGCGGCAACAACAGGAATTGACAATTGCTCAAGCCGTGCCATCACTTTTGAACCATGTTCGCTGAATTGCTTGCATGAGATTGCATCGTGCAATTCTTTAATATCAGCACCTGCTGCAAATGCTTTGTCCCCCGATCCTGTCAGAATCACAAATTGTATATCCTTATCAAGTTCGATATTGCTAATTGCTTCATTTAATTCGTTGAAAAGCTCGTTATTTAAAGCATTTAGCTTATCTTGCCTGTTCAAAGTGATCAAAGCAATATGTTCTAACTTATCAAATAAAATATTTTTAAAATTCATAAGATTGTTAATTTTGAAATATAAAAAAATATTATTATGCAAATTAAAGAAAATTTAAGATATTTTTTCAAAGTTATTTTTATTATTCTCATAATTTCTTGTATTATTTCCCCCGATTTGTATTCAAAAACAAAGAAGAAGCGCCGTTCACACAGACCTAAAATTGTCAAAATCGATATAAAATCAATTGATACTCTTGACCATCAGATTTTACACGAAGGTATTCATTATTATAAATTGAATCTTGGAAACGGTAGCAAACATTTTTCTGTTCATTTTGCTGAAATTGATTTAAAAAATAATAATATTACACCAATTGTAATAAAATCAGGAAATCAAATTAATGGACTTGAAAAATTACCACTGCTATTTCAAAGATATAATGAAACTTTCATTGATAGTCTTCTAATTGCAATAAATGCAAATTTCTGGCGAGCATATTCCAATTCTCCGATTGGTCCTACAATTATTAATGGCGAAGTTATTGAATTAAGTCAACACAAAAATTGGAGCAGTTTTTTTATTGATAATAACGGCGTTCCCTATATTGATAATTTTAATTTGTCAGGAAAAATTATTGGCAATAATGAGTTTAAAATCAAACAAGTTAATCGACGTTCGGACTCATTGGGTATAGTTCTATATAATCATTTTGCAGGCGATACTATTCCTTTTGTTCAAAATCGAAAAATTCAAGATGCACTTGATTCAGCTTATATAGCGTGGGTAGATGAGCTTCCGATTATTGATGGTGATTCGATAGAATTTTCCTTTGATTCTCTTGCTTTTATTGAAGATTATAAATCAAAAGTTCGCGAAAATATGATTGAGAAATCTCTTACAAAAGTATTAGTTCAATATATTGATAGTCCTGTTGTTAACAAACAATATCGAGCTATAGTTAAGGATACTTCAAATTATACAATAAAACTGCCATTAAATTGTGCTGTTATTTCCTTTGGCAAAGATATTCCGCCCGATTTGATTCCAAAAATTGGAGATACTGTTTCTCTGATATTTATGACAAATAATGAGCAAGATAAATTATTTAAATGGTCAGTTTGCGGTTCGCCTCGTCTTGTTAGGAACGGGA
>DIEP01000073.1:0-1521 GCA_002418685.1 Ignavibacteria bacterium UBA5771 | reverse complement strand
ATCGGATTTAATAAGTCACGGACAAAATTGTTGCTTGCGGTTGTCGAAGGCACAAATTCAACTAAATCTCAGTATGGAGCAAGCTTGCAAGATTTGGCGAGGATTATGAAAGCGATGGGTGCGTTTGATGCAATGAATTTGGATGGTGGCGGATCTTCAACGTTTGTCATTCAGGGGAAAAATCTATTAAGAAATACCGATTCTTTGAATTCCCGCAAATTAAGCGTTATATTTGGGATAAAAAAGAAATAAAATCTTGTGGAGGTGGCGGGATTTGAACCCGCGTCCGAAATGCATCAACTACTGCATCTACATACTTATTTAACCTATTGTTTTATGCTTCTGGTTTGCCGGTTAACGGGCGTCAGAGCATTTTGAGATGTGTTTTCTCGCATAAATCCCATCTCGAAATTTATGCCAGCTTGTCTTTTTTCGACACCTTCATAAGTACCGACAAGCGAACACCTATGAAAATGTTAGCGACCTTTTATTAGGCGGCTAAAACGAAATTATCGTTGGCATTTAAAATTGACTAGTTTTATTAACGAGCAACACCAGCCAAGCTCGGTATGCAGCAAATAACCTCAAGCATCCCGTCGAATCCAAATCACCCCCATTTTTTAGTTAAACGAAGATTAATGCCTTTTATTTTCTTATATTTTTTTAACAAAATTGATTTCATTAGGTGCGAAACAAGAAACCCAGAAGTTAATGCATACAATTATTTTTGTCTTCTGGATCCTTCGTTTCGCACTAAATGATGATATTGGACCTTTTGAGAAAGATCGAACACCAAATTTTAATAGAATTGATCTTCCTGATCATCATTATAAAGATATTCATCGTTGATAACATCTTCATATTCAGGCCAGAGATCCTCAATTCCCTCTATTATGAGATCTGGATCTTCTATTTCAAGTATATTGTCTAAGACCTGTTGCGGAGCTGCTATCCGCATTGCATAGTCATAGAGCTCCTCTTTTGTTGCAGGAAATGGAGCGTCTTCCAAAAATGCTGCTAATTCAGGTGTCCAAAACATTTTATCCTCCTTACAAAAAAATATTTGCAAAATTATAACAATTTAGTCAAATAATTATTGTATTTTTTAAGGAACAATGGCAAATTTATTCATTTCCCAAAGAACATCGACGCCATCGGAATTCTTTCCCGTTATTTTATAGAGATAAATACCGACGCCAAGTTTATTTCCGGTTTTATCTTGCAAGTTCCATCGAACTCCGCCATTTGCATCGGTTTCTTGAATTTTAGCTAATTCTTTTCCATTGATATTCATTATAGTAATTTCGGCTTGCATTGTTAAATTCCCAAATGATAGTGATTCATCCTTGGAAAGACGGACAGGATTTGGGAAAGCGTATATTTCGTTTAAATTTTCTTTCGTCAGAACAAATGAAAGAGTATTGCCGGGTCCTTCGGTCATTTTCTTTGAATTAATTGAATTGATATTGCGTGCTGTAATTGAATACTCTGTTCCCGTAAGATCACGTTCTCTAATCACTT
>DIEP01000076.1 GCA_002418685.1 Ignavibacteria bacterium UBA5771 | reverse complement strand
TATTCGACATATCTACTTTAAAATAATAAAATTTTGCATCTGCCCTTTGTGCAGCAACTATCGCCCCTGGTTTCATAATATGCCTTGGACCTCGAGGACCGTCAGGGGTAAGCAGCACATAATTTTCTTTGGCTTTCTGGACCATTTCGTTCATCACTTCTTTTCCACCCTTTGATGATGAACCGCGAATAAGCAAAAATCCCCATCGTTCAAGCAAATCGGACAGTAATTGACCATCTTTGCTCTGGCTTACAATTGCATAAGCATCCTTTTTTGCAAAAACTCTCCAAACAGGCAACATTTCATTATGCCAAAATACAATTATTGCAGGTTTCGATGGAAATTGCCCAAAGATTTTGATTCGCCAAGTTTTGCTTATTATATTCAATAGATTTATGCCAAATATTTTCAGAATTTTATTTTTCATTTCTTATTTCAAAAATGTCGAATAAATTAAATTTGCCACCTTCTTGCTTGCACCTGATGAACCAAGAGTATCTCGTAAAATTTGGAATTTATTTTGAATTTGGTCATATCTTTCCCTATCACTGATAATTTCAATAATTGATTTGGCAAGTTTTTCTCCCGTTGCCTCCTTTTGAATCAATTCAGGAACAATATTATCATTGAAAATTATATTCACAATTGAAAGATAAGGCAAATTAATTACTTTCTTCCCTATCAAATATGTCATAAACGAAGTTTTATAAAACATTGAAAATGGAAGACCGAGCAAGGCAGCTTCGAGATTTGATGTCCCTGTTTTAATCAAACCCGCAAGCGAGCTACTCATTAATTGATGGGACATTTCATTTGAAACAATAGTATTAGAATTAAGGTGAACTTCTCGAGAAAATTCATATTTTAAATGTGGAGGAAGAACAATTTCATATTGAAAATCAGGTAATTCTTGGCTTAAACTTTTAACAGTTTTATTAATCAGCGAAAGGTGCGATTTGATTTCCTGTCGCCTGCTACCCGGCATTAAAATAATACGTTTTTTTCGTTCATCATAAGTTTTCACCGGTTGATGAAAAATCTCTAAATCAAGCAAAGGATGACCAACCCACTGCGTTTGAATACCATAATTTTGGAAGTATTCCAATTCGAAGGGGAAAACCACAAGTAATAAATCGATCAATTTTGAAAAATCCTTCGCTCGATTTTCTCCCCATGCCCATAATTGTGGAGCAATATACCACGCTATCGGAACGCCATATCTTTTTGCAATTTTCGCAATCCTTTGATTAAAACCTGGGAAATCCACAGCGATAAATAAATCAATTTGACCCGATCGTATTATATTGCCAATTTTTTGCAATAAAGATTGGAAAAATTGCACCTTCTTTGCAACTTCCCAGAAACCTACAACAGACACTTCGCTAATTGGAACTATTGAGGAAAACTTCAACAACTCCATTTGATCGCCACCAATTCCCACAAATTGTATGTCCTCATCAAGCTTTATCATCTCCTTCATCAAATTAGAAGCATGCAGATCTCCTGATGGGTCACCAGCTATTATTAAAACTTTTTTCAAACGTCATTTAATTTAATTAACAAAATTAATGTTGAAAACTCACATAATAAACATTTAATTAAATTTTTTATTTTAGTTTTTTTAAAAAATCACAAAAGAGAATGTCTGAATTCATACATTTGCATAATCATACTCATTACTCGATTCTTGATGCAATCACGACCCCTGCTGAGCTGGTTCAAGCAGCACTTGATGATGGGCAATCAGCTGTGGCATTGACTGATCACGGTGTCCTTTTTGGATTAATGGAGTTCGAGGAAAAAGCAAAAGAGAAAAACATTAAACCAATCTACGGAATGGAAGCCTATCTTGCAACAGGCTCGCGTTTCGATAAAAGCAATACGACCAATATTAAAAGAAAAAATTATAATCATTTAATACTTCTTGCAAAAGATTTGCAAGGGTATAAAAATTTAATGAAATTAACAAGCTATGCTCATACAGAAGGATTTTATTATCGACCACGCATTGATAAAGAGCTTCTTGAGAAATATAAAGACGGATTGATTGCAACAAGTGCTTGCATTGGCGGAGTGATTTCTTCTCTTTTAATTGATGGTGATTGGGAAAAAGCCAAGCGTGAAGCTCAATATTTCAAGGATTTATTTGGCGAAGATTTCTATATTGAATTGCAAAATCATAATTTGCCACAAGATGAAATTGTTCTGCGAGATGCTCCCCGACTTGCTTATGAGCTTGGAATACCACTCGTTGCAACAAATGATATACATTTTTTGAAAAAAGAACATGCTATTGCCCATAATGTTTATCTTCTTATTAAGGACGTCAAGGGGCAAGATGCTCAAAATGTGGATATTACAGACCTCAAATATCGCAGCGATCAATATTATTTCAAAACGCAGAAAGAAATGATTGAATTGTTCAAGGATTTTCCCGATGCAATTGAAAACACGGTTAAAATTGCAGACAAATGCAATGTGGAATTCAATTTCCAAATTTCAATGCCCCAATTCACTGTTCCCGAAAAGGAAAATGTTCAATCACTTGATGAATATCTCGAAAAACTTGTATGGAATGGAATAAATCGAAAATATCCAAATCTAACTGAAGAAATTAAAAACCGAACGAATTATGAATTGGGCGTTATCAAGCGAATGGGCTTTTCTGATTATTTCCTGATTGTTGCAGATTTGATTAGTGCAGCACGTAAAATGGGTATTCGGGTTGGTCCTGGTCGAGGTTCAGCAGCAGGAAGCATTGTTGCTTATTCTTTGGATATTACAAGCGTGGATCCTTTGGAAAGCGACTTGCTATTTGAAAGATTTCTCAATCCCGAAAGGATTTCAATGCCTGATATTGATATTGATTTCGATGATGAGCGACGCGACGAAGTGATTCAATATTGCCAACGTAAATATGGAATAAATTCAGTCACTCAAATAATCACTTTTGGCAGATTATCCTCACGAATGGTGCTTACTGATGTAGGAAGAGTAATTGGCGTCCCATTAAACACTATCAAGCAAATTACTTCCAAAATACCAATACAATTTGGGAAAGTATTCAAATTAAATGAATCTCTCAAACTTGTTGATTTAAATTATCTTAATACAACGCAAGATGAAAAGTTAAAGCAACTTATTGAGTTATCACTTATACTCGAAGATAAAAATCGGTCGGCAGGCACTCACGCAGCAGGTATTGTGATAACTCCCGGAGAAGCAAGCGATTACATTCCAATTTTTCAAGGTAGTCAAAATAATAAATCAGCTACTTCTGCTATATCAATCGCTACTCAATATTCAATGAATTATCTTGAGCATTCGGGTGTAATAAAAATGGATTTCCTTGGTCTTCGCACTCTATCGATAATTGATAGAACACTTGATTTGATTAAGCAAAACCATGACGTTGAACTTGATATCGACAAAATTAGATTAGATGATAAAGAGGTCTATGACTTAATTTCGTCAGGCAAAACGCTTGCTGTATTTCAATTTGAATCGAGCGGTATGCAAGATTATTTGAAAAAACTGAAACCCGCAAACCTCGAAGAACTTACTGCTATGAATGCACTCTATCGACCTGGTCCTATGGCAAGTATTCCTGATTATATCGATAGAAAATGGGGAACGAAAAAGATTGAGTATCTTCATCCATTGATGGAACCTGTTCTTAAGAAAACTTATGGCGTTATTATCTATCAAGAGCAAGTAATGCAACTTGTTCAGCATATTGCTAATTTTACTCTTGGAGAAGCCGACCTTCTTCGTCGAGCTATGAGCAAGAAAGATTTAAAGAAAATTGAAAAATTAAAGCCCAAATTCATTGCAGGAGCAAAGCAAAATGGAATCGAAGAAAAGCTCGCTAATGAAATTTACGATTTAATAGAAAAATTTTCTAATTATGGTTTCAATAAATCTCACGCCTATGTTTATTCTTATTTGGCATATCAAACGGCTTATCTAAAAGCACACTATTCTGCGGAATTCCTTGCGGCAAATATGACTGCTGAAATTAATAATCAAGATTATCTTGTGGAATTGATGGATGAGGCGAAATCGTTGGGAATTAACGTCTCACCACCGGATATTAACACTTCCGATGGACATTTCACAGTTCATGGCAATACAATATATTTTGGAATGGCAGGTTTAAAAGGTGTCGGAGTAAATACAGTAAAGCATATTGTAGAAGTTCGCCAAGAAGGCGATTTCACATCGTTTTTCGATTTTGTCAAGCGTGTTGACTCGCACTTAGTTAATCGGCGAGTGCTTGAATCGCTGATATTTTCGGGTGCGTTTGATTCAATTGCTGACGGAAAGCGTCGAGCATTATATGATGTAATCGATGATGCACTGAATTATACAAAGTCATTATCGAAAAATGAAGGATTGGTTGAACTCTTTGGTGAATCAACTGATGGAAATAATCATAATGAACCAACCTTACCAAATGTAACTGAATGGAGCGATAGGGAGCGTCTTGCCCACGAAAAAGAAGTGCTTAATTTTTATGTTTCGGGTCATCCTTTGAATGAATATGAAAGCATTACGAAATCATTTTCTGATATTTCGATTAACAAATGGAAAGACCCTGAAAATCGCACACAAACAGAAAAAATTATGCTCTGCGGGTTAATTTCGGGTATTCGGACCAACCGCGATAAAAAAGGGAACCAAATTGCATTTGTCCAAGTCGAAGATTTTTCGGGTAAAGCCGAAGCAATCTTCTGGAGCAACTCCTTCGCAAAATATGAAGGTATTCTGCAGGAAGGGCGGCCGATTACAATTTACGGGAAAGTCGACACAACGGAAGACGACTTGAAGATTTTTGTTGATGAAGCATATTCACTCCCCGACACAATTACTACTTTTGCGAAAGGATATAAAATTTGGCTCGACACAAAAACGGCTAATAAAGAAACAATCAAGAATATCAAGAAAATTATTAGCAATTCCAAAGGTAAAACGGGGAAACTTGCTTTCATTCTCAACAATAAGAATGAGCCGAAACATAAAGAATTCATCGCGTTTGATGTCCCTCTGGATTTCGCTATTGAGACAATTAAAAAATTAGAGAAGATCCCGGGCATTCAAAGTGTGCGTCTAATGCGTGATTAATAAATGAGCTATGGTGGGTTCGTTCCCCGGTAGCAGAGACGAACCCCGTCTTGGCAAAGTTGTAATGGAATTGCTTCGCAAAGATACCTTGCTATCAATGCGCGGTTAACCAAAAGCGACCATCATCTTTGCTAATAAAAATATTTAAAATCTACTATAATTCTACAAAAATATTTAATTTAGTAATATTAGAATTGAGATCATTATGTTCAAACAAATATTTAGTTGGATTATTGCAATTGTCGTCGGAGTGATTCTTATTCGAGTTGTTTTATGGTTGTTTAGCGTTGTTATGCAAGGTTTCTTTTGGATTGTGCTGATTGGATTGGGGCTACTTATTGCTTACCCTTTACAGAAATTTTTGAAGGAAAAAATATTTTAAATTTGCGATTATTTCTTCGAAATGTAAGGCGAATCCTTTAAGTAAAACCTAAGTGGTAAATCCTTCGATAGATTAATGCCAATGCGTGTTGTTCGAACAATTTCACTATCGGGATAAGTTTCGTAATCGCATAAAAATATATCATCCGAATCCAAACGGTGGAAATTATGTGTTTTATTAAGGTCAAATGCTTTCGCAAAGTTGCCGGGACCTTTGCATAATTGTTCAATTTTATTGGATTTCCTAAATTCCTGCATTTTTTCAATACCTGCCAATGGTTTGCCCGCTCTCAAAAGAACTGCGGAGCCGATCCCTGCATTTTCCGTCACTATATTTACGCAATAATGAACACCATAAATGAAATAAACATAGAGTATTCCTCCACTCTCGAACATCGGAGCATTACGCAATGTTTTCATCTTGGCAGCGTGGGAGGCATAATCACCGTCGGGCAAATACGCTTCGGTTTCGTGTATTTCGCAGGCAAGCCATTCACCATCAATTACACGCACAAACAATTTGCCGATTAATAAACGAGCAATGTCTTCAGTTTTTTGCTTGTAAAATTCAATTGGGATTTTCTTTGTTTGATCTATTTTCATTCTTGCAAAATTACGGGAATAATAAAAGATAGACCTAAATATTTTGATTTCTTTTACTCAAAAGTGATATTATAATTCCTCGAAAAACCTTCAAAATCTTTTTTATTATATAATGGTTTTTTTCATTAATTTTGTGTATAAAGATTATTGACATAGGTTTCTGATAAAGAGACTTATGTCAATTTATTAAAGGAGATTTTATGTCCAAAAAAGAATTAGAAAAAAATACTATCTTTTTATTACTTGCTTTAAGTTTAACTTTTTGCAATTCTTCGCAGAGCAAAGATGCTCTCTCAAAATTTTCCGATGAATTCATTAAATCTAAACAGGTTATGGCTGTGTTTCCTCAAGAACCTGATGTTGGGAAGGAATTATATGTATTTTATAATCTTGGCAATAAAGATGCACTCATAAAATTTGCGGATAGTCTTGTTCTAACTGTCGATATTGAAAATTATCAAAAAGAATTAAAATATCGATATCGTATGATTCCTCATAACAAATATAAAGATGTTTACTATGTTCATTTTATTATTCCCGAAGGTTCATATTATGCAAATTTATTAGTAACTCCTTATGGTGTTTATAGAGGTGGTGATACTATGGATGGAGCTATTTACAACAATGGAAATTGGCAAAAAGGTTCTTTAATTGAAATAATGAAGAAACAAAAAAACGAGTCTGATTTAAAAGATGTGTTCAAAGAAGATGAAAAATTATTTCCTGATTATGCAGCTAGATATGGGGCATTATGGAAAATGATAAATATATATGGGGTTATGAACAATGATAATATTCAAAAAGACTTGATTAAGATTGATTCTATTTATTCTCACTCACAAAATTTTGATTCAAAAGTGTCTTCATTAATTGCATTGACTTGCGGGTATGCAATTCTTAAAAACCATTATGAATCATTGCAAAAATTGGATGAATTAAAATCTTTATTAGAAAATTCTACTGAAAAAATCAAAATGCCTGATGTTGAAAACTTAAAATTTCTTATTGATAATAACATACCACCAGAAAATGCAATACAAAATAAAATTCTTAGTAAAATATTTGACCTTGTTCCATCCGTGAATTCCTATGAACTTGACAATTACTTTGTTCATTCATTGTATAGTGGATTTTATGAATTAGATCCTAAACAAAGATGCAACACTTTCTGGTTATTTAAAAATTTCAGGGATGAATTTTCAAATTTTAGTAATTATATATTAAGCAAAGTAGATTCTACATATTCTCATTATATACGAATTGACTTTGCACGGTGGGTCCCTCACTTATGTTATGAAACGGGTGAAATGATTGATTGTTTGGATCATTCTATTAGAAACAAACTATTCGAATTGGGATATAATATAGGGAGTAAAATTGATTATATTTCAACTAATAATGATGCAACAGCATATATGGGCGCAGAAGGTATTTCTGGTCAGATGTTACTTGATTTAGGCGAATCATTAATATCATCAGGGGAAGCAGCAAAAGGTTTGCAATACTTAAAAAATTATATCACTTCAACTCCCTTACTTCAATTTAACGGCGGTTCTTTATCGTCAAGTGCTGTAGTTATAACAAAATGCTATTTGAAAGAAAAAAATATCGACAGTGCTGAAAAATATTTGAAGCTATGTTTCTTCTATAGTTCACCATTTTCTTATCAATTATATGATTCATTAACGAAAGTTTATTCTGAACAAAATATCCAACCAAAAGATGTTAATTTCTTTGCCCAAAATCAGAAGCAATTTGAAATTAAAAAGATTTCCCCTGACTTTACTATAAGAACTACAAAACATGCTTATAATTTTCAAGATTTTAAGGATACTTTAGTGCTTGTTTTTCTATTGGATAATACTTGCCCTTCTCTTAATATAGGTTTTCCTAAGGCATTGAGTTTTATCAGAAAAAATTATCCTGATGTTAAAGTATTAGTTGGGCAAAATAAATTTGAAGATGTGCAAAAAGATATTCTTTCAAACCCGACTTTGAGCAAAATTGAATTTATTACAAACAATGATGATATTTTCAAATATTTTAAAATAAATGAGTTGCCCAAGGTATTGCTTTTCAAGAAATCAACTTTAATTGACAAAATAAATTCCATCCCGTCTGAAGCAGTAGCGTATAAATTAATGATTGAAAAGAATTTATGAAATAAAGAATATTAATGAAAAGATATTTTTGTTTTACGTATTTAAAAATTTCTTTTATATTCTTTTTTCCCTATTTCCTATTTTCCCAAACTGCACTGTCGCCGTCGTTCAATCTTAATTATTCTCTTTCGATAGCGCAATCTGCAAATGATGATTGGAAATCAGGCAAAAATATAAATTTGGAGGTCAATTATAGTATGGAACCTTCATTCATTATGTATTTTGGTAATCTCCAGTTTTTCACTAAGATTAAATATGCAATTGGTGTTGGATGCGAATATTTCCCTGATACAATTATTTTATAAACAGAGTATGCGGTTTGGAGTAGTAGGGAAAATGTAAAAGACTATAACAAAAGAATTATTTCTTTCTATACTATCTTGAATAGTTTTTTCTTTTTATTTGGAATTTGATGCGCTCTTTGATACAATTCCTTCCATCCCCCCTCATAATTTCCGTCTATATGAATTGTTGTTCCTTTCCAATATATACCGACAATAATTTTGATTATTCTAAATGAATTTTAATTTATGAATTTCGTGTTCGCCTAATTTTTGATAAATTTTCTATATTCCAAAAAAACAAAAATAATAATAGTATATTAATCGTTTAAATACCAAAATAGATTAGGGTTAAAATATTTATTATTATTCATTGTTTTATTTGTCTTAACTTATTTTCAATGAATTTTTATTAATATATCATTCTTAAATTATTTTTTTTAGTAATTTATAAAAATTAAAAAGAACAAATTCAATTAATTACATTTGAAAATGGAAAATCAAGTTTTACAGAATTTAATTGGTAATTATTTCCAGTCATTCCCATTCAAAATTGCTGTTGTTAATAGAGATCAAACTGTAATTGCAGCAAATCAAAAGTTTGAAGAATCTTTTGGTAAATGGGTCGATCATAAATGTTTTGAATTATGTCATAATACAAAAATTCCCTGCATTCGTTGTCAAGTTCAAAAAGTCTTTGAATCAGGCATCCCCGAAATTGTTAGCGATTCGAGTATTGATTTAGACGGTAAAATGAGCTTCGATTTGGTCATATTCTCGCCGATTTATGATAATGAAGGAAACGTCGAATTTGTTCAAGAATTGACAATTCCTCAAAAAGAAATAAATCATTGGGAAAATGACTTTAATATGTTATTCGAGAACGTTCCAAACTTTATTTCCATTACTGATAAAAATTTCAACATACTACGTGCAAACCGAAGAATGATAAATACATTTGGTAACATTAAAGGGAAAAAATGCTATGAAGTCTATAAACGGCGAAAGCAAATTTGCTCACATTGCCCCTCAACTGAAACATTTGAAACGGGGCAGGTTTGTTCTTCAAGCCAAATTGGTATTACTTCAACAGGTGATAAAGCTTATTATATGATGACTTCAGTCCCTATCGCTTTCAATAATGATGGGGAGGTTATCCAAGTGATGGAAATCAATTCCGATATAACAGAGATTAATAAATTGCAGGAGCAGATGAATTTTTTGCACGATTTCTATGGCAATTTGATTGAAAATTCATCAGAAGCAATCATAGCAATCGACAAAAAAGGAAAACTGCAAATTTTCAATTCTGCTGCAATGAGAATTTTCAATCTCGATTCAAAACGCAGACCTGGAATTTCACAAGCAAGGAAAATGCTGCCTGAATCTTTCTTCTCTGAAATCGATGAAGAGCGTGACCCTGAGGAATACATTAAAACAACTATCACAAATGCAGATATGGAAGAGATTCCTGTTCATCTTAAAATTTTCGATATAAAGACAAAAAATGAAACGATGGGCAGAGTAGCTATTATTACGGATTTGCGACCAATTATTGAATTAGAAGAATCCAAGGCTCTCGCAAGAGAAATTGCTTATAAAGAAAAATTTACTACAATCGCTAAAGATTTAACTCAGACACTTAAAAATATGAGGATTTTTCTTGGTGAATTTTCTGATCAATTTAGAGATTCTACATCTCTTGAATTTACCAAAAAGTGGAATTCATTTTATGATTATACAAATGATTACCTCCAGATTTCAAATCTATTCATTAAATATGCTCAGGGAGTTCATCTAAAAAAATCATTAATTGATTTAAATCAATTTGCTGAGGAGCAATATGAACATTATAAAAATACTTTTGAATTTTCGGGAATCAAACTGGATTTGAATCTATCAAGCGAAAGACCCGTCATAAATGCAGATAAAGACTCTTTGAAAGATTCTGTTTACGTTGTAATAATGCATTTCAAAACATATATTAAAGATAATTGTGGCAAAATAACTTTCCGAACATATTATTGCGACACACACATAAAACTTGATCTTGAAGTCCAATGCAAAGATAATCCCGTCCCAAATTTTGACGAGGGACTCGCTCTTGGTGTAATACAGATAATCGCAGAATCAAATGGATTTACTTTTCATACAAATTCAATACAAGAAGAAAAGATGCTTAAAATTTCGTTAATATTTGATTGAAAATTATTTTGGCTGCCAATAACATCTCTTGGGAGATATTATCCTATCAGCATCTTTCAGCTTTTTCATTGCTTTTTCGATTTCCTTTTTGTCCAAACCTGTCAACTTTTCAATTTCCCCATTGCTGAGAGGTTTAGCTGAGTTTTTCATTGCGTTAAAAATTACTTCTGTTGTTTCCATTTTTTATATATATTTTATTAAACTACTAAATTACTAATTTTTAAAAAATAAAATTCAACATTTTATAAACCAAACGCGCAGCGGTTAATTCTGAATGGTGCAAGCCTTGTATTGGTGCAAGTTCGACAACGTCAAAACCAACGATTCTCTTATTTGAATTACGAATTGCCCCGAGTATATCCATAATATCCTTATAAGTCAATCCATCGGGTTCAGGTGTCCCTGTGGAAGGAATTATTGATGGGTCTAAAGCGTCCAAATCAAATGTAATATATATCTCGTCATTTAGAGTTGAAATAACTTCATTTACCCAATTCTCTCCATATTTATGATTTCTAATGCCCGAAGCATAAAAAGTATTGATATTATTAGCTTTAATAAATTGCGATTCTTCAATACATTGAGCACGGATTCCAACCTGTGTTATATTTTTTGTTGGCAAGAATTCAGCGACTCGAGCCATTGCACAAGCATGCGAATAAGGCGAATCTTCATAAGTTTCTCGAAGGTCTGAATGAGCATCGAATTGCAGCAAGCTCATTTGCAAATGCTCTTCGTAATGGGCTTTTATCGGTGCGATTGCGATTGTATGCTCTCCGCCAAGTGTAACAACAAATTTCTTTTGTTTAATTAAATGTTTTACAACTTGATAAACCGAGTTTATTGCGTTTTTATCGATCAAATTTGTAAAATCAATCGGATGAATAGTAGCAATTCCCTTTTCAAAACATACTTCCTTATCAAATTCATCATCATAAAATTCAACATAAGCAGATGCTTGGAGAATAGCATCGGGACCATTTGCTGCACCTTTCCCAAAACTTGTTGTATGCTCATAAGGTGCGGGAAGAATAACAATTTCAGAGTTATCAAGCGTAGAAACGTTCTCAGGAATTGCCAGAAAATTGCTGTCAGGATGTAAGACTTCGAGAATCATTAATTACCTTTAAATTTAAATTATCACTAATTATTGAATGAATTTTTTCCATTGTTTCGTTTTCGGCTGTTTTATTTTGCATCGAAGTAACTTCAATTGGTTTATCAATTATCACTCTAATTTTTGTCCTGTTAAATTCCAATTTGCCTTTTGGAAATATTTTGTTTGAACCGATAATTGTAATGGGGACGATTGGTTTTCCACCACGAAATGCAAGCAAAAAAGCCCCCCTTTTAAATTTGCCAAGTGAGCCATCTTTCGAGCGAGTGCCCTCTGGAAAAACAAGAACAGAAGCTCCGCTTTGAATTTGAGAAATGGCTACATTCAAACTGCTCATAGTACTTTTTGTACCTTCTCTTTCAATGGAGATATAAGGGGATTTTTTAAGCACAAGCCCAAAGAAAGGAATTTTCTCAAGCTCTTTTTTATAAATTATTCGAAAATCATTAGGAAGAGTTGCCTGCAAGATGGGAATATCGAATAAATTGGAATGATTTGAAATGAAGATGTAGCTTTTGTCGGGGTTGATATTTTCTAATCCTTCTATCTGAAGCTTTGCACCTACGATTTTCAACATACTTTTCCCCCAACCTTTTGCATATATATAGAATTTTTGTGTCCTATTTTTTTCAGATAATAAAACAGTTGAGCCACCATAAAAAATGATGCTCCAAAGAATTCTCAAACCTTTCGGAAAAAAAGATAATTTATTGGCTATCATCTTCACATATAATTTTGCAAATTTGAAGAATTTTTGGATCTGAGATTTGATATATATGGGAATGAGATTCATTCTTGTATGCAACAATGTTAAATTTTTCAAGTATTTTTAAATGTTTAGAAACATTTGCTTGCAGCAGACCTGTATCGGCAACAATTTCATTTACTGATTTATCTCCCTTTTCCAGACAGCGAATAATTTTCAATCTTGTCTCTTCCCCAAGAACTTTGAATTTTTCGGCTAGTTGATGTATATTTTCTTGCTGTAATATAAATTTGTCCATTTAGTGATTTTGTTTAAAAAATAATTTTTGCTTTTTTTCGTTTAAAATGTATTAATATAATTCGTGGTATAAGTAATTACATAAAGATAATTTATAAAAACGAATAAGTCGCTAATTATATTTTCAAAGCCGACTTATATCACGTATAGTTCAGAAAGAAATCAATAACTAAACAAAAAATTTAATTAAATAAAATTATTATTATTATTACAAATACGGAGAAATATTATGACAATCAAACCAATCGGAGATCGCATACTTGTTCAACCACTTGAACTTCAAAAACAAACAGAGAGTGGAATAATTATTCCTGATACAGCAAAAGAGAAACCAATCACAGGCAAAGTCATTGAAATTGGCACAAGTGAAGACGTGACAAACAATTTCAAAGTCGGTGATACTGTGATATATGCAAAATATGGTGGAGACGAAATTACAATCGATAATAAAGACCTGAAAATCATCCAATACTCAGATGTTCTTGCCAAGATAATTGACTAAAACAATTCTTGTAAGGAGTTAATGCAATCTTAACTCCATTTAAAAAAATAATTTAATATGAGTTGTCTCATAAAGAATATATTTGTAGTTCTTAACCAAGTTATGAATATAATTAAAAATGAAGGATTTATAAATTTTTCATTGCATTTCACTGAAAATTACAAATATGACCTATGTGAGACAACTCACTCCTAAAAAAATATTTATTACTAAAATAATCGATAATGCTAAAATTGGGTATTGCGGGAAATCCTGTATTTCATACCAGAAGCACTGAACTATTTCAACTGCTATCGGAAAAGTATTCCATAGAACTTAAATATATTCCCATTTCGACCCCCAATAGCCAAAGCATAATCAATTTTTCCAAAGTTATTGATTTAAAAGGACTAAATATTACTACTCCTCTAAAAAAATCAATAATGGAATTGCTCACGAAAATCGATTACCAAGCCAGCAACCTCAATTCTGTCAATACTATACTTTTAACTAATGATAGTTTTGTAGGGTATAATACTGATTACTTCGGTATCTTGCAAACTATTTGGGATCAAAAGTTAATATTTAACAAGAAAAAAGTAGTCATTCTCGGCTCTGGTTCTGCTGCCCTGACTGCTGCATTTGCAATTAAAAACTTAAATGCCAAAATTTATATATGGGACAGAGATGAAGAAAAAGCACGAAAAGCTGCTGACGATCTTTCAGTTTCTTATTTAAATGACAATAAATTAATTCAACAACTTGATAAATTTGACTATATTATATCAACTATACCCCCTAATTCTAAGATATTAACGGAATTAAAATTCTCTAAGCATCAAACTATTATTGATACAATTTATCACAGTTCATTTTTTCATTCTAATCAGAATAATTTTAATTATATATTTATTTCAGGGTATAACTGGTTAATAAATCAAGTGCTTCTTTCATTTGAAATGTTTACGGGAATACATCCCCAAAAAGATGGTTATAAAGAAGAATTTTTAAGTAAACCTGATAAAAAATACAAAAATTTTATTTTCATCAACTCTTCTGAGAGTATGGGGAACAAACTTTTGCAGCAAATTGCATCCGAATTAGATTTCTATTTTATCAATATTAATGAGGAAATTAGTAAAGCCGTGACCAATAATGAAAATCTAGTCAATGAAATTGAGAGCAAGATTCTGCAAAAAACAAACAAGCAGATTCAAAATTCCGACGATAAATTTATAATTTCGGTAGATAATCGTATAATAAGCGATTCGAACAATTTAGAACTTCTCAAAGGATTGGGAAGTATAATTTGGATTTATGATCCATCCTATATCGATAAAGATCAAAATGATTTTAATTTCGCTAATTCCGATTTTGTTTTCATTTTATCTCCTGACATTGAAGAATCAAAGGAAAGGTTAATTTCCGAAATCGAGAGAATTATATAAATTTAAAAATTGGATAAGCAAATTGCCCAATTTATCTCCAAATATTTCAGACAGCTATCTCACAATTCTTGCGCCTGCCATTAATGAAATAATGGTAAAAAAATCCCGCTTTCTCGCACAATGCTTCCCTGTTCAATCAAAAGATGAGATCGATAATATATTAATCCAAATTCATAAAGAGCATTATACAGCAAATCATCATTGCTTTGCATATAGAATTGGATCTGATGATAAAATTTACCACTATTCTGATGATGGTGAGCCAAGTGGGACAGCAGGCAAACCAATCTTGCAAGCAATTGACCACTTCCATTATACTAATGTGTTAGTTGTTGTGACTCGATATTTTGGTGGAATAAAATTGGGGGTAGGTCCGCTTCATCGAGCATTTTATGATGCTTCGTTTTCTGTTCTTTCACAAGCCACACCCCGTCAAGTATTTTTAACAAAAATGTATAAAATTATCACAGATTATAATAATATAAATATCTTGAAAAAAATTTTTGAAGAATTCACAACTAATTATGATGAAATTTATTCTGAATATGTTGAATTCTATCCAAATGTGTTAATTTCGAGAATTTGTGAATTTGAAAATGAAATAATTCGCAAAACTAATGGACAAATTCATTTTGAAATAATAGAGAACTAAATGGAAATCATTAAAAATGCAAGAGAAATGCAAAGCATTTCTTTGAAATTAAGAGCCGAAGGAAAAACAATCGCGATTGTTCCAACAATGGGATTTTTGCACGAAGGTCATTTGTCACTCACAGATAAAGCAAGAGAACTTGCAGATATAGTGATTACTTCCCTATTTGTAAACCCAAAACAATTCGCACCCAACGAAGATTTTGAGTCATATCCAAGGGATTTCGAACATGATAAAAATATGCTCGAAGCAAGAAACGTTGATTATTTGTTTGCACCTGACATTTCAAGTATGTATCCAATCGGATTTTCAACATCTATACATATTTCTAAAATTACCGAAGTATTTGAAGGAGCAAGTCGCCCAACGCATTTTGATGGAGTGGCATTAGTTGTGCTGAAACTTTTCGAAATAACACGATCTGACTATGCTATCTTCGGACAAAAAGATTATCAGCAAACGCTTGTAATCAAAAGGTTAATTGAGGATTTGAATCTTCCTGTGTCAATGATTGTTTGTCCGATTTACCGTGAACCAAATGGTTTGGCAATGAGTTCTCGAAATCGATATTTAAGTGATGAAGAAAAAGATAAAGCTGGAACAATTTTCCTTGCTCTTGAAGCTGCAAAGAAAGCAATTGCAAAAGGCGAACGTAAGCGAAAAATGATTAATTCGATAGTGCTCTCAATTATAAGAACAGTCCAAGATATAAAAGTGGATTATATTAATACTTCAAGGGCGGGTAATCTTGAGACTCCTGATGAATTTTTCCCTGGAGAAGAAATAGTCATACTTGTCGCTGTGTATATTGGTAGAACAAGATTGATTGACAATTCAATTATTAAGATTCCTTCTCATATCTAATGTTTTTGGCAAATCACTTTTTAAGATATTGACTATTGTATTAAATATTGGAAAATTTCTTTAGCAATTTTTAAAACAAATTTAAAAGGTTTATAAATATTTAGTGCAGAATATAGCTTTGAAAATTAGAAACAAAGTATTTATTCTCTCCTTTTTTTATAATGTGAAATCCTTCGGATTCCAAAAGCTGTGATTGAAAAATTAACCCGCCTGGAAATTTCGGATTGATAGATCCATCTTTCTGTAAAACTCTCCAATATGTGACAAAATCTTTTGTGATATTTTGATTCCTTGATTCTTCACATGCTTCTGCTAAAATGCGAAGAAAAATTCCTGTTGTAAGTGGGCATGTAATATCAACATTATGTTTTAAACTTATAATATTTCTGAGGGAATCCATTGTTAATAATTTCCCCGTAGGGATAGACCGAATTATATCCTGAATTTCACGTGGGGTGGAAATAACCATTATACCTTTCCCCCATCTTTTTTCTTGCTCAGGTTTGATTTGAATGTATTGCGGACTTTCTGGTTTATCCAGTTTTTCTCTAAATGGGATTTTTGATTTCAGAGCCATTATGAAATCCAATTTTGTAAATAATATTACAAAAATATAAAAATAATTTAGAATAGAATTTCTATTACTTTGTTTCTTGTGGAATTTTTTTCAATGAAATATTGAAGATATTTTTTACAATTCCATCCTTTATAATATAATACCCCCCAATAACAATTTGAACGAGATACCCTACTCCGTGATTGACTGTTGCAAAAGCTAATGCCTGAGCAGGGTCTATCCCATAGAAGTTAACCAATATTATTTTCACAACAATATGGAAGACACCAATAGAACCAGGAGTGGGCGCAATTGTAAATGCGATTCCCGAAGATACAAGTAGGAGAACTGAATCAAGAAAATCTAATCCATGCGTAGCAAAACTGAACGCATAGAACATTATATACAATGGCAAAGCATAAAGAAACCATATCAATA
>DIEP01000038.1 GCA_002418685.1 Ignavibacteria bacterium UBA5771 | reverse complement strand
TATCAATTGTGAAGATGTCCCCTCTTGATTTTCTACTGAACTTCCATAATCCATTTTATATAATGCCATTCCCCATTGGCCTGTTACTCCACCTACTAGTAAATATTGATTATCACTTGTTAAAAATCCGAAATTATCACTATACTTAGTGTTTACTGAACCTAATTTTTCACCTGTTTTAGGGGAAACGAAATAAATATAACGATACCCTGAAAGTGTAATGTTTCCAATTAGAAAATATTCATTGTCCTTTGAAAACGATAGTGGCCAAGAGTCCATTGCAATTCTTGTCGAATCAATAATATCTCTGCAAATTGCAGTGCCTCCCTCATAAGCTATATATCTTCTGTCTGAACTCCTCGTAAAATGTGTAAAAGTATAGAAACTTGGAGGATAATCAGTTGGGTAATTATTGTCTATTTCTATCTCTTCTCCGGTTTCAAGATCCCTACGTATCAATTTTCCATATATACCCGGATAATACTTGCCAGATTGGTAAAGGTCTCTCGTCATAGTAATACATATGAATTTGATGTAAACATACAAAGTTCTGAATAGGTGGGTTTGTAATTTCTGGGAATATTTGTTGTCTCTATTAATCTAATCTCTTATTATTAAAAATTAAAGAAAATTTAACTTTAATAAATATATATTTTATAATAATAAGACATCTTTCCAAGGCTTCTGCGGTTCTTATTGAGGCTTTATTATCATTATTGCTAATTATCTTCTTTTTCAATCAATTTATTATGAGTAAAATTATCTATTATAACACTTCCCTATTTCAAAATTATAAATTTCTTGTCAGTTATTAGTTTTGAATTATTATAAACTGAAAAGAAATAAGCACCCGATGGCAATTGTGCAATATCCATTTCAATTTTATACTCGTCTATAAAATCTTTTCCATTAGCTTCTAACAATTTTCTACCTCCATAATCAAAAATATATGCTTTACTATTTTTGGGGATTGGATGTTTAAATATGGCGCTGATTTTGTTCATTGACGGATTGAGTATTATTTTGACATCATTGTTTTTTACTACATTACCAATAGTATCGCCTGTTTCAAATTCTATCCTTAATATCTTACCTTGACCCGGCAATAATTTTACAATAATATAACCATCTCCACCCTCAACCTTCAGTATTGTATCAATTACATTGTTATATGGTTCATTTGCAAACCAATCGCTTAGATTATTGAGTTCTCTTACACTCACAGTTTTCGCATTAAAATTATTAAAAGATGGATTAACAGGTATCCTTATCTCTCTTGCACCTTGCCTTTTCCACCACCTCGACTGCCATAAAGATGTATCTGCTCCGCTTTGCACATGCTGGTCGAATTCCGCTGTGGGCGTAAATATCATCTTATTATTTACGACATCATATATCAATGGGTCTGTCCGCCGATTCTGAACACCAAGATAAATCCCTGTATCATTAGGTGAGGTTGTATCTTTCAATAGCGTTATATCATAAAATCCGCTATCGATTGAGCTTTGCTCATAATAAGGATTTCCGTTTGCATCCACTCTTCCTATCGGACGAGTTTTGATATTCCCAATGTCGATATATTGCTTCATCATTGTATCCGATGTAATTTGACTACCCTGTGCATGCCATCTACGATACCCTTTGCCCAGCCACGCTTGCAATCTTAATTTCATTAATGTTTCTTCATTTGCTCGCACCCATTTATGGATTTTATAGAGCGATGTTCTCACACTCTTACGTCCAATATATAGTCTGTTTGTATCGAGCCCCAAAATGTTCTTTATTGCTGAATATTTCGGCAGATAATCCTGTATTCGTGTGTAATCCCATAGTGAATCGTTGGATGGAAGGTCGTTGGGTCCTGTTGGTATTGTTATATAATCACTACCGACTAAATCAGAATATAATAATCCTGTATCGCTTGCCAAAAGGGCAGTCCTTTGTGCCTGAGTTAATCTGTGGTTAACAGGTATGCGCACAAGGTCCGTAGTATCATCAGTAGTTTTATTAAAATATTTCTGCCCATGCCATATCCCTATACGCGTAGGATACCCGACGCTTGGTACAAGGCTTGGCTCAAGGTCATATATTAACCCTTTTGTTCCAAGTATTAATGGCTCCCATAACTGCATTGCTATCTCCTCCCCCGTAAATGGTCTGTTAACAGCATCGCTCCCAATTGTCAAAACAATATTATTCCCCACGTAGGCTCTGTCAGGAAGAGGAACATGGTTTGCCTTTAAATTATTTCCTATCCACATCTCTGCCCACCAAGGCTTTCCCGCAAATAAAAACTTTTCATAGACGGGGTCATTCATAAACAAAACAGATCTGTTTTCAATAAATCGCTGTAAAGCAATGGTAGATGAATAATTAATTTCATAATCTGAATGAAGACTATCATAAAAATGATATCTGTTATGACCCAAACTTTTGTCAAATCCCCAATAGTTTCCTTTATAACCACCTTGAAAATTAAGAGAAGACAAGCGAACAGAATCCTGCATACCTCTAGGATCCCAGTTATAACCATATTTTATATACGAAACAGGGGTTAATTCTATATCTGTGAATCCAAATGATGCCCAAAACTCAGGCAATTCCAAATAATACATTCTCTGCAAAGGCCAAGGATCTAAGCCAATCTCGTTTACGCATATATTCCCTATTAACTTATTGATATACCTATGCGCTCCCCAATGCTCGGGCAGATGCTCATCCCGCAAATAAAAACGAATACGACGTATCCCACGGTTCCTATATTCTGGCTGGTCAAAAAACTCAAAAGTCTTCTGAACATTGCGCGTCAATGCCGAATCGTAATATCCCCTAAATAAATCCTGCGCTACCTTACTCTCTATCCTCACCCAATCTATGCTCACGGGTAAGCTACTGTCCAAATATGTCACCTCTATCTTCAATCTTGCTATATGCGTTGAGATTGTATCCAGAGCCGATGTCCTTAATCGTAAATTGTGAAATGCCTCATTACCATCAAAAATCATTTTAGCAGAAATAGTTATGTCTTTCCTTCCTGGATCGGTTGATATGGGCAACATTGATCTTTTGATACTAAAAGCTGTGCAAGCGGTTGTATCATTTAATCTTCTTATCCTTCCTCGTCCATTTGGTAGATTTATTATTGAATCTCTGTCCCAATCAGGTATTGAATTAAATTTAACCCATCCCGAATCTTCACTCGGTGTATAATACTTGATGCGTATTGCCAAAACATTATCATTATTTTGCACAGTGCTTGTATCTTCTCGTCGTAAATTTAAGCTTAAATATAAATCAGTCCCATTGAAATCCCGATGTTTTATTTCAATTGATGGATTTGGACGAGCACTTGTTACTATTGAATCATTATCTGCAGTAGTTTCGACCCCATAATAAAACGCATCATCGGGCCAATTATCTGTTAAAACAATTGTTCCATTTGGAATATTTGAACTTAGTTTGAGACGGGAACCAATAATTTCACCTTCTATTGTCTTAAATCCAAATATTGGTCGAGTCGTGTCTCCTACTATTGTCTTAAACTCAGGGGGATTATCGATTAATAATGCAGGCTCCCATTGCATTGATATTCCCAATGCTGGTGCAAATTTGAGCCACTCCCAACCCCATTGTGATAATGTCGGTGCATTAATTACTACATCTATATTATCTGCTAATGTATCTCCTTCATCTTCACTACTTAATACAAAGTTTGTATCAGAAAACATAATATTTGGGTGTGCTTGGCTTATCTTCAGTGCTTCTGATATGTTTTTTCCCCATGCCCAATGCCATCCAAGCATAAAGCCTCGCTGCTGAAAATTTGAGTCGTTTAATGTGACTAATCTTAATGAAGAATTGCCGCCATATCGAAATTTCACCTGTGTTGGCTCAAGATCCTGACAAAATGCAGGCAAATATGATAGGAATAATATTATAATTCCTAATCCTAATTTCCTATCTTCTGATTTTCTCATCTGCTCACCATTATTTTATATGTTTTGAACATCTTGGTGTTTTTCACTGTGCATATATACATCCCTGATGAAACTGCCAATGTATTCCATTGAAATTCTTTGCTTCCCGGATCTAATATTGCTGAATAAATTATTGAACCAATCCCATTTGAAATCTGAACTTGTGTTGGTTCGGTTAATTCATCATAAAAAGCAATTCGGACATCACCATTCGTTGGATTTGGATAAACAATATCTTCCCCTTTTGGTTCCTCCTTTGGTTTAACTCCCATTATAAAGTCAGGAACACTAAAAAGACAAACTACAGGTACTGCTACCCCCGCCTCCTGTTTAATGTCCGATGTTATTATTTTGTTCTGTGCGCAGTTAATGTCTACTGGAGCATTATATATCAATTGCCAATTTTGGTCTGTAAATGGGAATTGAAATACTCTTTCAAATGGCGGCTTCACTGAATAAGCTGCCATTCCATTATCATAATACATGGCAAATAGATATTTACTATTGCAACTAAAGAGGATACGACCATAATGTGAAGAAGGAACTAAAAAACCACCGATTGGTTTCCAATCTTCTGTTGACCATATATAAATAGAATCACCTCCCTGTGTGGCAAACATCTTCCCATCTGGAGAAAATACTAATCCGTTATAAGCTCGTGTTACTAGTGTTCCTGCTATATGGTCTGAATTGTCAGATTTTGCTATTACTCCATATTCATAGCCATTAAATAATTTTTCACTCCTTTCCAATGTCTCTGCATCTCGCAATACTAATGCATATGTTTTAGTTAGCGGTTCTTGAGGTCCATATGGATAATCATAACCGTAGCAACATCCTGTGTCGAATTCGAGTGTTATTATGAATTTCCCATCAGGTGTAATATTCACTGCATCCATCCGCGCATCTATTGTCTTGTATTCTTTCGGTTGAAGTGTGGAAGCGGGCATTGTTACTAAATTACTGTCCTGCCTATTTCCTAATACACCTCTTGCACCTATGTGTCTTGCTGCAACGTATATTTCATCCTTCGTTGGACTCAATACCATATCCACGGCTCCGATGCCCAATGGCTTAAGATTGTTAAGTATCTTCCCTACTACCTTACGTTCTTGCATATCATATTTATTGATATAGTTGTAAAGGTATCTGCCATCCTTGGAAAATTCCATGTGTCCTGTAGATCCAAATCCTTTGAGTGTGTCGATTATTTCTCCTGTCTCTACCGATAAAAGAAGAGCCTCTGCATTATGTACTGCTACCACAAGCTTTTCCCCATCAGGAGAAAACTTTGCTCCTATCACTTCGCCAATGTTGCGCGACCATATCAAGCGACTGCTATCCTGCGTTTGTGCTTCTGCAAGCACTGCCTGCCCGAACATCATCAGAGCAAGCATTACAATTTTTAAATTGATTTTAAACATACTAAACCCTCCGTATTTTAATGATTATTTTCAGTTTTATAAATTTACATTTTATTATAGCTCTAAGACAGTTCGAAATCCATTTTGTTACATTTTTCTATCGCTTTCCAATTTAACTTTATTTTTTTTAATGGTTTGCTTTTTTCTTTATGCTAAATTAATAATTATATAAATACAAATCAATAATCTCTATATTTCTTGTCTTGATGCATTTTTTAAAAGCATCAACGCAATAAGTCGTCGCATGGAAATTGCCTGGCAGTTGAGGATAGATTGATTGTGGAAGGATTTGTGCGTATAATTGTTCTAAAAAATATAAATAAAAAAGCCCACTAATGAAGCGGGCTTTTATTTTTTAGATATAAGTATGAGTTATAATTTATGAATTCTTAGAATTATCTTCTTCTACTTTATTAATATCAGGATTAATATCCGACGAAATTTCAGAATTATTTGGCTCTTCTTTGTCTTTATTCAAAGGTTCCTCGGGCAATTCACTTGGTTGCGACTCAATGGGTTCCGGAGCAATCTCGGGTTCAGAAACTTCAGCATTTATTTCAACCTCAGGAACGCTCTCTTCGGGTTTTGTCTCCTCTTTTGGAGTGATTTCGTGGATTTTGCTTTGAATATCAGCCAAACGAAGGGGTTCAGTATTCTTAATTTGAATAGGTTCCTCCTTAATTTCTTCAAAAGCTTCCATAATGCTTGGATAGAAATTCACTTCTTGGCGAAGATACGCCTCTGTTTCGCTTTCCATACTTGCAATTTCATCGCGTAATGACTCGAATTTAACTTCATAAGATTGATATTGGTCTGAATTTGGAACGGGATGCTGCTCGTTATATTTATTAATAAAATCTTGATCCTTACCCCGCAAAGCTTCCACAGCGGAAAGGACAATTTTCTTAGCTTCTTTATCAAATTCCACAACTTTTAATGGGAGAACATCACCCATACGGAAATATTCGCTGATATTTTTAACGGGAGCAAACGAAAGTTGAGAAACAGGCACAAAACCATCGACTTCATCAGGCAATTCAACAATGATTCCCTTCTCAATAATACGAGAAATTTTGCCTTGCGTCTCATTGCCGACTTTATAACGTTCCTCGAGATTCTCCCAAGGATTATCAAACACCTGCTTATGACCAAGAGAAATCCTACGTTGGTCAAGATCAATGCCAATAACAACTATGTCAAGGTTATCTCCTTTCTTGACAAACTCACCCGGATGACGGATTTTCTTTGTCCAAGAAAGATCACTAATATGAACAAGACCATCGACGCCAGGTTCAAGCTCGACAAATGCTCCGAAGTTTGTAATATTACGCACGATACCTGTGTGCTTGGTCCCGATAGGATAGCGTATAATTAAATCGGACCATGGATCGGGTAATAATTGCTTCATACCAAGAGCGAGCTTCTTATTTTCAGTATCAATATTGAGGACAATAGCTTCGACTTCTTGCCCTAAGGATACGACTTGAGAAGGATGCTTTATATGTTGAGTCCAGGACATTTCGCTAATATGAATAAGCCCTTCAATACCGCGTTCAATTTCTATAAAGGCACCATAATCAGTTAAACTGACAACTTTCCCTTGAACTTTGGTTCCGGGTTGATATTTATCACCAATGGAATCCCATGGATGAGGAGTTAATTGCTTCATACCAAGAGAAATACGTTTTTTGTCTTGATCAAAATCAAGAACAACAACTTTGACGGGTTGGTCAAGCTGAACGACTTCGCTTGGATGAGTGACGCGTCCCCAAGAAAGATCAGTGATATGAACAAGTCCATCGACGCCACCCAAATCGACAAAAATACCGAAGTCAGCGATCGCTTTAACGACACCTTCAAGAACTAGTCCTTTCTCAAGGCGAGACATAATTTCGCTTCTCTGCTCGCTCATTTCCTCTTCGAGAAGGATTTTATGGCTTACGACAACATTGTAATTCATTTGGTTGATTTTCACGACTTTTATGTCGATATTTTGCCCGACCCAGGCATCGAAATCTCTAACAGGTCGAATATCGATTTGGGAACCTGGAAGAAATGCTTCAACTCCGAGAAGATCAACAACCATTCCACCTTTGATTCTTCTAAGAATTTTGACATTGAATGTTTCTTGTTTTTCGTGGAGCTCAGAAATTCTTTGCCAGATTTTCATAAAGTCAGCATGGCGACGAGAAAGGACAACTTTGCCTGTGCTATCTTCAAGATTTTCGACATATACTTCCACAACATCGCCAATGCGATAGGATTCGGGATTAATCAATTCAGCTCTAGGAATATATCCATAGGATTTAAAACCGATATCAACAACTATTTCATCTTTGGAAAAGTCAATGATTGTTCCCTTGATAAGTTGATCTTCCTTAATATTAGAAACAGAATTCTCATAAAGAGATTGGAATAAAGTATCTTCCATCTCTAAATTTCCAAATCCATCATTAAGCAGTTCAATCAAAGGTTTTAGTTTCTGTGCTGGTTCATTATTGGGGGATTCAAGAGAGTCAATAACTTGTTCGCTTTCTTGATTTATTTGAGTTGGATCCTCATTTTGATCCATTATGTCATCAGACATTCAATCTCCTCCTAATTTGATTTTAAGTTAAACATTAGTTAATTAATTATAAATAAAAGTACAAAATTAATAAAAAATTACGAATATGTTAAGTTTTTAAGTTAAAGTGCTATTGAATTAAATTCCTACCTCATATTTTATTCTTAATTTAGTATTTTTAAAATTTAAAATGGCAAAAGAAACATCACAGGAACAAGCACTTCAATCAGTTGAAAAAATTATCCGTCAAACACGCGGTAAATTCTCGCCTGAGGATGCCGTTGCTGAAACGGGATATTCTTTAGATGCAATCAATTCGGCTTTGCAAAGATTGCTCGAACTTTACCGAGCAAAAGTAGTAATGAACCCGCAAACAGGCTCTTTGATGTTTGAATTCCACTATCCACTCCAAAAAATTAATAAGAAGACATTTAATGAAATCTTATACAATTTTTTGAGCACTCTTTGGAAAATATTCACTGTTATATATAAAGCAGCGACAGGCATCATCCTTGTTTTTTACACTATACTTTTTATTGTGATTATCATTGCGGTATTACTCTTTGCTTCAGGCTCAGATAGAGATGATCGTGGGGGTGGTTTACGCATCGATGTTGTGCTGGGTGGCTTGATTAGAGGTATACTCCAAGGATTAAGCTTAATGGCTTGGACGGGAACTCTTCAAAATGTCACGGATCCTTCGGGGTTAACATATAAAAAATATGGAAAAGAAAAGAATAGTGGGAAAAATTTTGTCCAATCTGTCTTTAGCTTTGTATTTGGTCCTGATAATCCTAAACCCGATCCAAATGCTGATGCAAAAGAAATGATTTCTTTTATACGCCAAAAATCTAAAGGAAAATTAACTGCGGCTGATATAGTGCTGCTTTCTGGTTTGTCTTATGATAAAGCTGAAGAAAAACTTGCTGAATATGCTGCAAAATATAAAGGAGAATTATCTATTTCAGAAACAGGAACGATAGTCGCAGATTTCACAAACTTGTTAAACATACAAGCAAAAGATTTGGATGGCGGAAAAATCATTTATTATTATAATGAAATCGACCCACCCGCTGAGCATACAGGGAATTCAATTGGTAAAAATTTGCTAATTATTGGAATGAACGCATTTAATATGTTCGTTTCTTATACTATATTAAGTTCAGCAACTGATCCATTAGTCACCCAAGGTTCGTATACACTTTCTCCATTTTTGATATTTGCTTTGGGATGGTTTCCTTTGATTTTTTCTATTTCTTTTTTCCTTATTCCCATAATTCGCATTCCTTTTACTCTTTCATATTCAAGCAAACGAAAGAAAATGATTATGCTGAAAAAAGTATTCAATGCTATATTCACCCAACCAACAGAGAAATTGACGTTTAATCAAATAGCAAATGCAATCAACTTGCCGAAAGATTTATTCGATAACGCAAAGCATTCGCTCGAAAAACTAATTATCGATTTACGTGGTGAAATCCAAATTGGTGAAGACGGAACACCAATCTATAATTTTGAGAAAGTCAAACAAGAATTAAGTATCTCACAAATATAATTTCGCAATAATAAAAAGGATAATTTCAAGGGACCTTTTTCCTGATGAAATATTAATGATCGAAACGGGAAATTGTTATTCTGAGTGAAAATGAAAAGTCATTGCGAAGAATGAAATGACGAAGCAATCTATATTTCCCCTCTTTTTAAGTGGGGATAAAGGTGTGTTCGTATCCCATCTGTGCAAAATGAGTAGAAAACACCCTCACCCCATCTTGATAGCAGGGGAAAAGTTGTAAGGGCAGATTCCAAACCTGCCCCAACAACTTCTGAGACAATCCCCTTTTGAGACAATGCCACAGTTTTATAATCCAAGTTCTATCCCAAGGAAGCCGTTCCTTTCTGATGCAGGGAAAAATTCCTTGCCTTGCCCTCCCCCCGCATATAATTTATTAAATAAATTATTGATTTTCCCTTGCAATGTTAGGGATTCTATTCCCAAAATTTCTTGAAAAGTGTATGAAATATCAAGATTTGAGACAAAATATGGATCGAGAGTATTATCTGCATAATATTCACTTCCCATCGATGATTTCAGCAATTGATTCTGCATTAGCAAGCCTCCGAAATTATCTGTTTTTGATTCGCCAAGATATTTTGCACTGTATGAAATATAGAAATTCTTGAATGTATATGTCAAAACGAAGTTTGCAAGAATATCAGGAAATCCTGCTATTTGATTATTTTTCAATGAAATGTAATTATTATTATCAACATAATAATTATACTCAAGAATTCTATTTCGGCTAAATGTTGCATTGCAAGAGAAATCGAGATTTCCAAAGGATGATTTGAACAGATTTGCAGCCAGAGCCAATTCTATGCCAATATGCTGTGTCTTTGGAGCATTTCCTGTTATAGGAAGACCAAAAATATCCAATTGACCGCTCTTTACAAGTTCATCGGTATATCTCATCCAATAAAAATTCGCATTAATATTAAATAGATCAGTTTTCCAATTATATCCCAATTCAAAATCAAACATTTTTTCGGGTTTGATCAAAGGATTATTGAAATTATAATCTGCATCCCCAAATTCATCGATTTTCATTTCAAAATTGGGTTTTGTTCCTAAATATGATTCTGAAGCATTGTAAAGCGAGCTCATATTTGGTTCTAGGGTTGAATAAGTAATCAGAAAATATGCATTCATCGAATTATTAAGCAAATAATTCATTCCCAATTTCGGATTGAAAAATAAATATTTCACTGAAAATATATCGCCACCATTTCCTGCCACTTTGCCGTCAAACGTTCGATATAATGTGTTGAAATTGCCAAGCTTTTCATTATTTATACCATATGAATTATAAGTCAATTGCCCCTCGAGATTAAGAGATAATTTTTCTGTAAAATTATAGTTTTCACGAGCAAAAACTGAAAATATATCCCTGGCTCCGTCATATTGATAAAATTTGAAATCAGGATTATAATTCGTTGGCAGATTTTCAGCATATTGAATTTTTCCCCAATGTTCGGAGCGATGAATACGCAATTCAAAACCTGTAAGTAATTCACCATTTGTATGTTTCCATAAAAGACGGGGAATCCAACCACCCTGCTTATTTCCAACATACGCTCGAATTATAGGATTGAGGGGGTCTTTTGCATCGGGATAGCCATTTTTAGCAGTCAACTGAAACATTTGTGCATTTGTCCAACCCGTTGCATCATAATCGAAATAGCCAGCGCCTGTATAAAGAAATAGAGAAGAAAGCAATTGGAGATTATCGGAAATTTTCACATCATTCAGCATTTCATAATGTGGTTGCGAAAATTCCTCTACTTCTTGGTTACGCCGAGTTTGAGAATATGACACATTTTTCCCCGTTGAATCGTATTCCCAATAATTATAATTCACAAGCCGCTTTTCTTTATCTGTAATGTATTCCTTAGGAATTCCTGTATAGGACAATCCGTCAGAAATTGGACCTCCAAAAACATTGATTTGAGTAGTCACATTTTTATCAAATCGAGCTGCACTTAAAAAATAACTATTAAGCGTAACCCAAGAGTGATCACGATATCCAAAAGAATTAATTCGCGATAATCGACCATAGAATGCATATCCATCAGTATATCCGCTGGATGCTTCAATTGAGTATTTGCTTACATTTTGTTTTAGGGCATCGCCTTTACCTCCAAATTCTTGGAATCCTCCACCTGCATAGATTTTAATTCCCCGCTGATTGACAAAATTAGTTGTGGAGAGGTTGATAGTTCCACCAATTGCAGGAGGTCCGTAGCTTGTGAGTCCTCCTCCTCGTTGCACTTCAATTAAACCGAGATTAGAGGAGAGATCAGGAAAATCAATCCAATACACATCATGATCTTCAGGGTCATTTTGGGGAATTCCATTGATTAGCACTGAAATGCGTCGCTGTTCAAATCCTCGCAATGATAGGTTTGAATACCCAATTGAGTTGCCATTCTGCGAATAGGAATAAATCGATGGCAAGGCTGAAAGCAAGTCGGGCAAATCCTGATAAATATAGGACTTTGAAATTTCACTCTCCGTTACGATAGAAAATGGAACTGGCGATTTGCTTTCAATAACGCGATTTGTCGAAACTGTAATGCTCGGCAAATAATAGGTTTTTTCGATTTCTGTGGTATCATTTTCTTCGGCAAATACTGAAAATGAAGTTATTAATAGCCCACAGAAAAATAAAGTCATTTTTCTAAACATTTTTTAACCTTAAAATTATTGGAAAACTTTATTTTTCCGTGAGGAAATTTGAGTGGCACTTTTTTGAGAAGGTAAATCCTCTCCCGTTTCCCTACGCCAGTATTATCTGGATCAGGTTCGATGGGTCACTCTCAGCCATTTTTCGATGGCGCCCCCACGGGTTTTGTGTATTAACGATGAATAAAAAAAATTATTATAAAAAATATTTTATTTTTTTCACAAAAAAAGTACTATTATTTAAATATTATTTTGTAATTTAAATATATTCAAAAATGGAGGCGGATATGAGTTTACTTTTTCTCGGTATCGACAAGGTTTTTGAAGCGTCGCATCCCTTCCCGCCGGCTTTTACACAGTCCGCTTTTTCAAAGAAGGGAAGCAAGTAATTGAGAAATTAA
>DIEP01000007.1:15387-21403 GCA_002418685.1 Ignavibacteria bacterium UBA5771 | reverse complement strand
TTTGGTTGCGGTGGTAATAGAGACCAAGCCAAAAGACCCATGATGGGTAGAATCGCTAGCAATTTAGCAGAATATATAATTATCACAAATGATAATCCTCGGTTGGAAAATCCCGAGAAAATATTTGAAAACATTTTGGATGGTATTCCCTCAGACAAANNGAGATAATGTGGAAGTAATTCCCGAAAGAGAAAAAGCGATTAAATTAGCAATTGAGAAATCAAGCAAAAATGATATTATTCTTATTGCAGGCAAGGGACACGAAGAATATCAGATTATAGGAACAGAAAAGATTGCCTTTCGCGATAAAGATATTATTTTAAAAAATTGCGTTTTGAAATAGATTGCTAATCGAGAATATTTTATGCAATGACAGATAAAATATTAATAAATATACATGAGCGAAGTAATTTTATTAAATATTAATCTAAACTAAAATACATAAAATAAGAAATACAGAATATTTTCATAATTTTGTGTTTCATGGATTAATAGAGATTATAATATTTGGGCTGATAAAGAAATTATAACTTTATATCTAAAGATTATTACTTACTTACTTAATTAAAATTTTATTGATGAATTATGAAAAAACCAAATATACTCTTTGATTATTTTATAACAATAAATGGTATTATGCTTCGCTTATTTCCATACTCAATTACGACAAAATAGTAACCATTTAATAAATCGTGGACATTGCAATCGATATTATGGCTTCCATAATCAAAAAATTGATTTCCAGTAATATTTCGGATATGAGTTCCAAGCATTGTGTATAAGTTGATCCGAACGTAAGCGCCATTTTGAGAATCGATATTAATCTTTATTTGAACAATATCATTATGTGCGGGATTTGGGTTAATTTGATTATTTTGTTCGACAACGAACTCATCAATTGATAATGTCTTGCAATACAGCTTTCTAAACATACACATATCGTCATTACTTAGACCTTTGCTACTATTTTGGTTAGCATCCAATGTAGAATTCATAATTCCATCACCGGGGGGATTACACGGTGCATAGGGAATCTCGGGATCGTAATGACCAAAACCGAAAAGATGACCAACCTCATGCAACACAACATCATAAAAGCTAAAGACCTCGCAACCATTGTCTTTAACTTCATTTACTACGGATGAATTAGTCAATTCTTCGTTGATGAAGAACCTTATGGGTCTGCCACTTTTATCTATATAAAATTTATCGATAAAATTAATCTTAATATATGAGCCATTACAATTAAGTATGCAACTTTTACGATAAACTGATGTATTTTCCATAGCCAAAGTTTTTTCAATCGGATGGTTCTTAATATCATTGTTGAAATCTTTATCTTTAGGATCAGTTACAAATAGAATTTTTACAGTGCAAGGACAACCGGGAATACCTGCATGGACACCACATATACAATTCCAACTTTCAACTGCTTTATCTATATCTTTAATTGCTTTTTCTTTTGTGAAAACCGTATTTCCCGGTGGTTGAGACGGTAAATCTATTCTATCAGGGAAAGTTGATAACTGAGGATCAAGACAGAATGGTATGGGGGTGGTGGATATTTTATATCCAGGGGGTAAAACTCCAGTAGGATCATCTGTGCAATATTCGCCTAAAGAGTACTCATGAGTAGACAAATTTTCTATGCATACTCTATAAGGATATTTTGTGCCTTGCGGACAATTCAAATGCAAGTCATTGCCGCATGGCTCAGCATTTGCAAAAAATATGCTATTATAAAAAATAAAATTTAATAAGAGGGAAAAAACATATTTTTTCATTGCTTTACTCTCCATAATGTATAATTTCGTTGATTCTTTGCCTGATGTTATTCTTAAATTCCGAGACAGGAACATACTGTCCCAAACCAAATTCATTTCCCTCATCAAAAACAATTCCATTTTCTATCGGATACATACCTTCAGAAAAAGACTCTCCACTGTATGGATCAATAGAAATATACATTGCAATAAATGGAGAAATACACACTATTTCTGGATGCAAAAATACAATGTATTCCTTACCGGGCTTTAACCAAGTAACATCATTGGAATCAACTAATGTATATGGGTTATAAAGTGGGGCACCATTAGAATCTACTAATGTGACTAATTGATCCCCCTGATTCCCATATATATTTCCTCTTCTCCATTCGTTACAATATTGAATTATTAGCTTATTGGATGGATATACATTTTCAGGATTAATAGTTCCGGGCATGGAATATGGTTGAATGTTGCTGTATCTCATTGGAAATACTCTCCCTTTAATTGTATCAAGGATATCTACTGAAGCTGCTGTTACTGCTTCACAACTTAGACCTCGATCTTTTATTCTTAAAGTATCGTCAACTCTTATATGTAAAATCCAATAAGCATTAAAAACTTCATCAAATGCAACGGTCTGATGGAGTGGATTTGATTTTCCAATAGCAACAGTTAATGCCCTATCTATATTAACCATAGGCACATACCCATCGGGAGGTCCATATAAATAATCGTAATATACAACAGGATTATAATCAATCATTTTGTACCTATATCGCATAATTGTTCGCAAAGTATCATTGTATGTTTGCCTATCGATAAATTCAAACAATTGCGGCGCTTTGTGAGTGCTAATTGCAGTTCTTGCTGCACTATCCAATGCAATATAACCAATCATTACATCATAGGGCATATCAGTATGGAGGGGTGGATATCCAACAGATGAATCCAATACAAAATTTAGTGTGTAATATAATAGATTTTTGGAAGTAGGATTACATGGTTCTTGGGCACTCAGGCAATAAGCAAAAAAACAACTTATAAAAATCCCAATAGCTATTCTTTTCATTTTATTAGATCCTAAAGTTTATTTAAAAAAATTAAATTCAAAATTATTACTTAGAGCTTCCTCTAAATTTTATAAGACCTAAAATGGAAAAATTCTACAAAGAAATCAATATTTATTACAATTATTTTTTAACCCTATTTTTTGATGTGATGCCTAATTTTTTTTGTAATCGTATAATTTCCCGTGATTTCCTTTGGTATAGTGTCTTTGGCTTTATCCCCAATTGTTCAGATATTTCATTAATTGAATAACCTTCGTTGAGCAATTCAAAGAGCACTTTATTCCCTTCTGATACATTATCCATTATAATTTCTATATCCATTTTCATATCCACTTCTTTTACTTGGTGCAATTGAATATGCTCATCATTTATTGCTTCACTTTCTTCATTTTCATCATTTGAAATTGAAATAAACCTGTTTTTGCGAAGCGATAATTTTATTGCCTCATAAAGGCAAACTTTTAATATGATATTCAATAAGTCTTTAGGGGTTTTGTCTTGAATATCTATTCTATTGAGTATCTTATAAGCATAATAATTATAGACAATATCTTGCACATCTTCATAAGTAATAATCCTGACTTTGTGCGTGATAATTCTAATAGCATTTTGCAATACATCGACTATTTCATCTTCATCTAACATCAGTGTCTGATATTTTAGAATTTATATAATTCTCAATTGTGAAACTTTGATTTAAATTTACAACTTATGTCATCAAAAAAGGTAAATTACAAAATATTTGTATTATTTTAAAGTATAAATTGAAATCGCTTAACTGGTACAGTTAGTGTGTTTTAATAAGGATATAACGAACAATTAGGCTGTCCTAGATACCATGACAATGTTATCTTCGCGAGTTTTGTGCTCAATACAATTGTCATAGTTGACACAATGATAAGATTATTGTATTTTTTTCCTGAATCTATCTGCAAGATTGCATTGGAATTATCCTTCCCTTGCAGTGGCTAATATTATATAATTCTTCTAAAATTATTCATATTTTATTAAATATTAATCTAAACTAAAATACATAAAAGAAGAAATACAGAATATTTTCATAATTTTGTGTTTCGTATTTTGTATAATTAATAAATTATAATTTAATTTATGAGGGTAATATGAATAGAGCACATAATTTTTTTGCTGGTCCAGCAGTACTTCCCTATGAAGTACTCGAATCTACTCGAGATGCTGTGATGGAATTCGCAGGTCTTGGTGTATCAATTATGGAAGTGAGCCACCGCGACAAAGCTTTTGATGCAGTAATCAAAGAAGCCGAAAATAACTTGCTGTCTTTGATGAATTTATCAAAAGATGAATATTCGGTACTTTTCCTTGGTGGCGGAGCTAGCTTGCAATTCGCAATGGTTCCATACAATTTTTTACATAACGAAGCTGATTATATTCAGACGGGTTATTGGTCTGAAAAAGCAGTGAAAGAAGCACAATTAACAGGCAAAACAAATATCATAGCAAGTTCCAAAGATGATGATTACTCCTATATTCCAAAGAAATTCACTATATCTCCAAATGCTGATTATGTCCATATAACTTCCAATAACACAATCTACGGGAGCGAATGGAAGAGCTTACCCGATACAGGTAATACTCCTTTGATTATAGATCATTCATCTGATTTCTTAGCATTAAAGCACGATTTCAGCAAAGCATCATTGATTTATGCAGGTGCCCAGAAGAATGTCGGTCCCGCAGGCGTTGTCATTGTAGTAGTGAAAAAATCATTTGTTGAGCAAAAAGCCCGCAAAGATGGTTACTCAATGCTCAAATATTCAACACATGTAGAAAAAGAATCTCTTTACAATACTCCACCTGTCTTGGCTATCTATGTTGTCAGTCAAACATTGAAATGGCTCATTAAGAATGGCGGAATCGAAGCAATGCAAGCGAAAAATGAAAAGAAGGCAAAAATGATCTATGATGTGATTGATGCTCATCCCGATTTTTATAAGGGCAGAATCAAAGTAAAAGAAGATCGCTCGCTTATGAACATTACGTGGAATTTGCCAACACCCGAATTAGAAGCAAAATTCTTAGAAGAAGCAAAATCTCAAAAAATGCTCGGACTCAAAGGGCACCGTGCAGTAGGTGGTATTAGATCTTCAGTCTATAATGCTTGCCCAATGGAATCGGTCGAAGCATTGACAAAATTGATGGAAGATTTCTATATGAAGAATAAATAATGTGACATTGTTCCCCGCAATCAATTGGGGTATCACAAAATTGCCAAATCTGTCATTCTGGATGAGTCGCAGTCGAATAATGAATCTATAAAATCTGTAATATAAAACAGATTAGATTCTTCAATTCATTCAGGATGACATTTTTTTTATTCTTTTTTGTTAAATTTGTTTTTATTATTACAAGAATCAACTATGAAGATTGGAATTTACGGAGGTTCATTTGACCCAATTCATATTGGGCATTTAATTATCGTCGAGCGATTTATAGAAATACTCAATTTGAATAAGTGCCTGTTTATTCCTTCATTTATCTCACCATTCAAAGCCGAGGAAAACGCAAACATCTCCGCAGAAACAAGATTAGAAATCCTCAAATTAGCAACAGAATCAAATCCTGCCTTTGAAATTGAAGATTATGAGATAAATCGTCGAGAAATCTCATATACAATTGACACTCTTTTGTATTTGCAATCGAAATATCCTGATTCTGAATTATTTTTATTAATCGGAAGCGACCAAGCACGAGATTTTCATAAATGGAAAAATTTTCAAGATATAATGTCGATCGCAAATATCTGCATTGCAAGGCGTATTTTGAATTATGATATAAATATTTTTCCTTTTGAGTTATATCTGAATCAAAAATCGAAGCAGATAATAAAATTAAACACACCTATAATTGAAATTTCTTCAACTGAAATTCGTGAAAGAATAAAAGAGGGCAGATCTATTAAATATATGCTTACTCCCTCAGTCTATAATTATATTAGCGAAAATAATATTTATAAATAAATTCTGAGTTTAAACTGGACTTTTCAGCACAAAAAGAAAATTTAATTTCTGAATTACTTGAGAAAGGAATTAAAGATGAAAGAATTTTGCAAGCAATTCGTAAAATTCCAAGAGAGATCTTTATACCTGATGAATATCTCGAGCATTCTTATGATGATGCCGCACTGCCGATTGGATGGGG
>DIEP01000007.1:3755-15279 GCA_002418685.1 Ignavibacteria bacterium UBA5771 | reverse complement strand
ATCTCGCAAAAAGCAATTTTGAAAAACTTGGATATACTGTTCATCAAAAATTTGGAGATGGTTCAGTTGGCTGGAAGGAAGAAGCACCATTTGATAGAATCATAGTCCCTGCCTCGGCTCCAAGAATTCCTTCAATTTTAATAAATCAATTGAAAATTGGATGCTCGATGATTATCCCTGTGGGCAGTCGAGATATTCAAACTATGCACTTAATCACACGCAGCTCTGAAACAGAATATGAAGATAGAAAATTGCAAACTTTCAAGTTTGTTCCATTAATTGGCGCGGGTGGATGGGAAGAATCAAATTAAATGAGTTGGAAGACCCTGATAAATTGCTTGTGATATTGGGTCCAACGGCATCGGGCAAAACCGATCTTGCGATTCGACTTGCAGAAATATATGATTGCGAAATTATCTCTGCTGATTCCCGACAAATTTATAAATTTATGGATATTGGGACTGCCAAGCCTGATAAATCAATACTATCAAGCATCCCGCATTATTTTATTGATATACTTTATCCCAATGGATATTTTTCTGCAGGTGAGTTTGCAAACCAATCGAAGCAAGCAATCGAAAAGATAAAGAGTAAAAATCGTATTCCTATTATTGTGGGTGGCACGGGTTTGTATATAAAAGCATTATGCGAGGGATTATTTAATTATTCTGCTGATGAGCATAATCCTGAAATTAGAAATTCCTTAGAAATTGAATTGGAAAAAATCGGGAAAGAAGCATTTTATGAAAAATTAAGAGCAATCGATCCTCTTTCTGCCGATAAATATTCTGATAAAAATCCCCGAAGAGTTTTGCGAGCTTTGGAATTTTATATGAAAACGGGCGAACTGCTATCCGAAGCTCAAAAGGAATTTCCCGCAAATAGACCTTATAATTGTTTCTATATTGGAATTGACATTGGAAGAGAGGAACTTTATGAGAGAATCAATGCACGCTGCAAATATATGTGGGAAAATGGACTGATTGAGGAAACATCGAATCTTCTTGAAATGGGATATTCAAAATCACTAAATTCAATGAATACAATTGGCTATAAGGAAGCAATACAATATTTGGAAGGGGAGTTAGATTCCAATGCTGCCCTCGAATTGATGCAGAAAAATACACGAAATTTTGCAAAACGTCAGCTAACTTGGTTCAAAAAAAATCAGAAAATAAACTGGCTGAATAAAAATTTGCTTATAAATATAAATTATTTTCATAATTTATATAAAAATGTGTAACAAAATTCAAATTTCTGTGTCTTATATAACAATAGTAAATAAAAATTTAAAGGTGTAAAATGGCAAAAAAGCTTTTCGCAGTATTATTATTTCTCTCAATCGCTATCCTGCCTTCATTTTCACAGGATTATTTCGGTCAATTGTCTTTTCCCGATGGCTTAAATCCTCAAGTTTCTGGAGTGGACAGCACAGATATTCTATACGTCGGATTATGGGGAAATAGTTTAAAGAAATCTCTCGATGGCGGCAAATCATGGTCAAATGCCATGACAGGTGTTACTAATTTATTTATTAACGACATATACGTTAGTCCGCAAAATAAGATATACTTATCTACACAAGGTGGAATATTCTTATCAACTAATCAGGGAGCAACTTGGACTGCCCTTAACAATGGGATTGGCGCACAAAATGTGACGTGTGTGAGGCAGCATAAATCAGGGATGCTTATCGCAGGCACTTACGGCAAAGGTGTTTATATTTCGACAAATGGTGGGACATCTTGGGCGCAGTCTAATACTGGACTTCCTTATAGAGCGATTTCTTCGATAGAAATGTCCGGATATGGTTATATTATTCTGGGGACCTATGGCAGTGGAGTCTATCAATCCCGTGATACAGCGAAGACATGGTCTCGATCTAATTCAGGAATTTTAAGTAAATATATTAAAAGCTTTGCAAAATTGGCAATATATCCTGATATTTATGTTGCCACAAATGGTGCGGGAGTTTATGTCTCTCCAAATGAAGGTGTTTCTTGGGGAGAAGAAGATACCACCGGTCTCTTGGATAATAATATTACAGCTCTGATTCTTGATGATGATAGAGAAGAAATTATAGGCACTCGTAATGCAGGTATTCAGTATTTCGACAAATATTTATGGAATCAATGGCGAACACCTTTTCAATCTAATGTTGGTATTACAAGTATAACTCGATCCAAATCAGGTGTAATATATTCATTCGGCACCGAAAGTAATCCAATGCTTAGCACAAATAATGGCAGAAATTGGACACAAATGCAAACACTCCGAAATCAAACACCTATAAAATTCCTTTCTTGGGGGAATGGAAATATACTTGCTCAATACTCGCCTGAAGTAATAAAATACTCAAATGATTATGGAAGAACTTGGCAAAATACGGATTTGACAAACAATACTTTGGCTACAGTATGCGCTGTTGAAAATAATTTGATTTTTGCAGGAACCGATAAAGGACTGTATGTATCATCTGATGGAATTAACTGGGCATCAACAAGTATCACAGGAACAGGTGTCACTGGCGTTGCCTATAAAAGTGGATTGGTAGCTGTCGGGACAATGAAGGTATCACCTGGAACGCCTCCCCCTCCGCCTGTATGTTCTTTTTATACATCAAATGATTATGGTGCAACATTTACCCAAAAAAATTATCCGATTGATAGCACACCAATTGTTAGAATGAAAGTGTCATCCGGCAATGATATTTATACAACAATGGGTAATGATTTGTGGCGATCCATTAATCAAGGCACTTCTTGGGAAAATATGACTGCTTCCCTTGGATTTTCTGTAACTGACGTATCACTCAATAGTTCTGATAATGTTTTTATTGCAACATATAATGGTATGTATCGCTCTCAAAATAGGGGACAAAGTTGGATTTACACTAATATACATTTTCTAGACACTGATTCCCTCGGAGTTTCCAAGATAAATATTAATAACGATAATGTCATTTATGCAGTTGGGCTAATTCCCCGAAGTTCTACTATGGCTTCTGGTTTATGGAGTTCGACAGACAACGGAAATACTTGGGATTCTTTATATACAAACCTAACTACGGCAAACCATATCGATCTATCTTCCGATGGCGAGTCTAATCTTTACATTGCATCTACTTCGCTCTTTAAGCATTTGAATCCTCAACAAATGGCGGCCCCAGCAGCAATATTACCACAGAATAATACAAAATCAGCTGATCTATCTCAAACTTTTAAATGGTCAACAACTACTAAAGCAGATCTATACGAGTGGCAGCTGTCTGAATATACTGACTTTGGACTCCTTAAATCATGGGTTGTGCAAAGTGATACTTCATATTTGGAAAGTAATTTAGATTTTAATAAGACATATTATTGGCATGTTCGTGCAAAGTATCATGATTCATATAGCAATTGGTCTGATGTTTTTACTTTTTCGACAATGCTCAATGCACCTATTTTAATTAATCCTCCAAATAATTCTTTGGGTCTTCCAATTGTTCCAACATTCGATTGGTATAAAGTAGCACATGCAGATTATTATCATTTGCAATTAGCAACCGATAATAAATTTGCTGATCTTATAATGGATTCTGACTCGCTTGCAGACTCAACCCTCGTTTCAGATTCTTTGCAAATCAATAAATCATATTTTTGGCGAGTGAAAGCTTACAATGAAGATGGCGAAAGTCCTTGGTCTGAAATTTGGAATTTCCAAACAACTTTTGGTGCTCCAATTTTGATTTCGCCACGCAATGATTCTGTTGATGTGACTATAAATGGCAAATTATTATGGGGAAATGTGCAAAGTGCGACCTATTATAATGTAATGCTTTCTGATAGTGCCAATTTTAATAATTCTCAAACATTTAAAGTGACGGGTGCAACAAACTTTGATTTAGATTCTCATATCGATTATGACAAAGAATATTATTGGAAAGTGCAAGCAGGAAATACTCAACAGCTAAGTAATTATTCTGAACCTTGGCATTTCACAAGTATAATTGCTCCACTTGATTTGTTATTGCCTGCTAATAACACAAAAAATCAGAGCATCTCTCCCACCCTTACTTGGACTGAAAATGCAAAATACGGAAGCTATGAGATATTAATTTCTGAGTTGAGCACATTCCAAAATGTTTTAATTGATACAATTATTACATCACCAACCTACACACCAAAGAATTTGAAAGGTTACACAAAATATTTCTGGAAAGGGAGAGTGAAAACTGAAAATCGACAAGGCGAATTCTCCCAAACATGGAATTTCCAAACCGAGCTCGCTCAAATTGGATTGCGTTTCCCAACAAATAATTCAAAAGGACAAAAAACGACTATCCCATTTTTATGGTTTTCAACAAATGGCGCCAAGTATTATTTCCTCCAAATTGCAAGAGATGTCAATTTCAATGATTTGATTTTTAGTATGGATTCAATTCAAGCATTTACTTATGAAGTGAAAAATCTATTGCCAAAAAGTACATATTTCTGGAGAGTAAGAGCAAGCAATAATGATGGTGTTTCTGCTTGGTCTGAGGTATGGATTTTTGAAACGGGCTCGCCTGTTCCAATCCTACGTTATCCCGAAAATGAAGCACAGCAAGTTCCAATTAACTTGACATTTAAATGGGACACTCTTGAAAACGCTACTTCGTATTTCTTGCAAGTATCTACCGATAATACTTTCAATCAATTAATATATAGCAACGAAAATATTTTAACAAATTCTCAAGAAGTACCTGGCTTAGGAATAAATACTACTTATTATTGGCGTGTGAGGGCAAAGTTTGGAGATATTGATGGCGATTGGTCAGACATTTGGACTTTCAGAACTACTACTAATGGCATTTTTGAATATACTGATAATAATGAAATCCTATCAATTTATCCCAATCCTGTCCTTTCCGAATTGCACTTGAATATTAATATAATCAATGCAGAGAATTGCGAAATAAATATTCTTGATGCCTATTCACGAAGAATAAAGACGCTATATAATGGATTAGTGGAAAATATTAATGGCGTTCATTCATTTGCTATTAATAATCTTCCTTCAGGATTATATTTCCTTGAATTTAAAACTTCAAGTAAAATATATGTCAGGAAATTTATTATAATTAAATAATAAATCTAGTAATATTGTTTTAAACAAAAGGGGCAAAATAAATTGTCCCTTTTTTTGATATTTTGAAGCTCCGTGCAATTATGCAATTCGGGGAGCTTCTATTTTTGAAATAAGCAATAATTACAAAACACTTGCATAATAATTTCGTCAATTTTCTATTGATAAGGGGCGAAAGTGTCATAAGGCTTCTTTGCAATGTCCCAATATATTTTTAATGTCAGTGGGTTTAATTTTTTCAATATAATAAATTATGTTCATAGGTATTTTTAATTATTTTTAAAAAAAATAGTAAATGAGAAATCTCTCATATTTAGTTGTTTTCTTTTTAGCAATAAGTTTATTGAAAGCCGAGACTTTCAATGCTTCTGTCGATAGAGACCATGTGGAAGTTAGCGACCAATTTACTGTTACTTTTTCGATTGATGGTGATGGTTCTAACTTCAAAGCACCAAGTTTTGCTGATTTTAAGGTTTTGATGGGTCCAACGCAATCGCAAAGTATTCAGATTATCAATGGCAAAATGTCTCGGACTCTTTCCTTCAGCTTTGTTTTACAAGCTGTGAAAGAGGGAAAATACAAAATCGGACCTGCAAAAATTACTTCGCATGGCAATGAAATCTTATCCAATTCCATTGAAATAGTTGTGGCAAAGCCAAGCCAAGCAAAACTTGACCAAATGAATCAAGAAAAAAATGCTGAAGCTGCTCTGAAGCAACAAGCTAAGGATATAATTAACAAAAATATTGAGATCAAAGTATCAGTTGATAAAACAAACACATACATTGGCGAACCGCTGCTTGTGACTTATGAAATTTATTTGCGTTCCGAGCTTGCAGTAACTCAGATAGGCGTAAAAAAATCACCACAATTAAACGGATTCTGGACGCAAGATTTCGACCTTGGGGAGATTCGATATACATTGAAAGATATAAATGGCAGAACTTATCGAACAGCTGTTGTGAAAAAGGCAATTCTTTTTCCTCAGCAAAGTGGTAAATTGACAGTCGATTCTTACGATTTCAATGTCGTGGTTCGTTTGCAGATTCAAGACCAAAAACGAAGACGCAACCGCGACCCGTTCGCAGATTTCTTTGATAATTTTCTCAATGATCCATTTTTTAATTCATCATATCGAGAATTCGAAACATTAGTAAAATCACCAGCAATTACAATTAACGTTAAGGATTTGCCGAAGAATGCGCCGACTTCATTTACAGGTGCGGTTGGCAGTTTCTCAGCTAATTCGTGGTTAGACCGCAACAAAGCGAAAACAGGCGAAGCAATCACTTATCGCTTAAAAATTGCAGGTAAGGGCAATTTCCAACTTATGCAAGCTCCAAAGCTCGATTTACCTCCATCTTTTGAAGTATATGACCCAAAAATAATTAACAATACAAAATTGACAGGAAACAACGTCGAGGGCGATATTGTCTTTGAATACGTTATTATTCCGCAGACACCTGGAAATTATAAAATTCCACCAATTGATTTCTCATATTTTGATTTAGATTCAAAACAATATAAGACCATAACAACTGCCGAACAATCTCTCGAAATTTTGCAAGGAAACACTGCAAATTATTCGGCTAACGGCGTAAACAAAGAAGATGTTAAATGGCTAAATCAAGATATCCAATATATTAAAACATCAATGGGAAAAATTCAGAATGGCAAATCGTATTTTTTCCCATCGATATGGTTCTTCATTCTATTGCTTTTGCCAATGGTTGTGTTTTTTGTTTTGCTCTATTTTAGGAAGGAACAGCAGGAATTAATGAATAATCAAAACGAATTGAAACGACGCCAAGCAAGGAAAATAGCCGAAAAGCAATTGAAAAAGGCCCAACAATTTCTTGAGGCAAAAGATATGAAAGCTTTTATCGAAGAAGTCTCGAAGGCAATTTGGGGATTTACAGCAAATAAATTATCAATTCCAATAGCAAATTTGACCCGGGATAATATTGAAAGTATTTTGAAAAACAAAAATGTGAAAGATGAATTAATAATAGAACTAATAAATATTCTGGATCAGTGTGAATTTGCAAGGTTTGCTCCATCTCAATTAGATGGCAATTTGCAATCAATTTATCAAAAAGCTATTGACGTAATTACTCACCTTGAGGAGGAAATAAAATGAAAAGAATTTGCTTGATATTATTTATAATTTTATTTTCAAAGACTCTGCTTTTTGCACAATCCGACCCAACGCAAATTTTCAAACAAGCTAATGAATTCTATGCACAAAAGGATTATGTCAAAGCAATCGAGAACTACAATCATTTGATTAATCAAGGAATTATTTCAGCGAATATTTACTTTAATTTGGCAAATTCATATTATCGAAATAATAATATTGGCAAAGCCATTCTTTATTATAATAGAGCGAAGCGACTTGACCCAAATGATTATGATATAAATTCTAATTTGCAAATTGCAAAGCTCAAAACAATCGATAAAATACAACCGCTTCCAAAATTCTTTTTAACTGAATGGGTCGAAGATATTTCAAAATCTCAGTCTCCTGAGACCTTTGGTGTTGTGTCTATTATATTTTCTTTTTTGGGATTTGGATTGCTAACACTTTATATTTATTCACGGAAGGCAAAATGGAAGCGAATTTCATTTTTCAGCGGGATTGTTTCGTTACTGATTATGATAGCATTTCTTCTTCTTGCATTCAAGGGCAATTCTTATAGATTGAGCGATAACGAGGGGATTGTAATTCCAGCAAGTATATATATCAAGAGTTCGCCCGACAAATCATCAACAGATTTATTTATCTTGCACGAAGGGACTGAGATTGAAGTGCTTGATAAAGTTTCCAATTGGAGCAGAATTCGCATTGCCAATGGCAATCAAGGATGGATAGAAGATATGGATTTTGAAAAAATATAATAGAACTACCCTCTTCTTTCCATCTCCCCCTCTTCGTAAGAGGGGGCAGGGGGGTGTTCCTCTCTCCTTCTTTTTTGCACACAGATCGTAAGAGGGGGCAGGGGGTGTTCCTCTCTCCCCCTTTTTTGCACAGTTGGGATACAGAACACCCCTTTCTCCCCCTCTCCATAAGAGGTGAAACATTCCTATCTCCCCCTCTTCGTAAGAGGGGGCAGGGGGTGTTCCCCTTGCCACTCATTTTGCTACTTCTCTCACTCCTTTATTAATTTCTCAATTACTTGCTTCCCCTCATTGAAAAATCTAATAGTGTAAAATCCAGTGGGAAGGGAAGTAACATTAATATTCTCTGTCTCAATCATCCCCGACTGCATACAGCTGCCTATCAAATCATAGATTTGATATTGCCAACCAAGATATGCCGCGGTATTAATGTAATCGCGCGTTGGGTTGGGATAAAGCGGGCGATGTAATTGAGTTGCTTCTTCTTTGACATCCACTCCATTTATCAAATCGCTAATTTTTGCTCTGAATGCCACTACATTTCCGCCTGCAAAAACGTATTCTCCTTTTATGGCAATCGAGAAAATATCGTAATTAGTTAAACCTGTGTTTCTCCAGTTATCCCCATTATCTGTTGATATATAAAATCCTCCGCCATAAGTACCAACAAAAATAGTATCCCAATTAATGGCTATTGCTTCAATTGTATGATTTGTTGTATCAATATTTAAGTTCTTCCAACTATTACCTTCATCAGTAGAGAGAAATAAACCGCATTTCGTCCCCGCAAATATCCTATTACTATCGACTTGAAGAGAAATTACAGTGGGACACCCATAGCTTGTATCCTTTTGTATCCAATGAATACCATTATCACGGGACATATAAACATAATGGGAAGTTCCCGCAAAAATATTATTACCACTAAATTCCATATCTGAAAACCCAATATGGGGTAAATCCGTTTGTATCTCTGTCCAATTTTCACCATTATTCTCGGAAATATATGCTATTAGGTTAGAATCAGCAGTCATAGAGTCAGAAATTGCAATAATTTTGCCTTTATTAATAGCCATTGCAACAATATATGCTTTTGCTTCCAAATAATTCGCTCCTCCATTAGGGGTTATATATTTCCAACTCTCACCATCGTTTGTAGATAGATACATATATCCTCCATAAGGAACACCTGTAACCAAAGTAAAAATAACATCATTATCCACAATGACAGACTTTATAACTGTCCCAATGAGTCCTGCCCTCGAATCTTCCCAGGTTTCGCCATTATCTGTTGTAAAAAATACACCACTCGTTGTCCCTGCAAAAATTTTGTTATTATGAACAGCAAGGGAAAAAATATATATGTGTTTATAATATTGCGATATATCATGACCCACTTCCACCCATTGAGAATAACAGAATTGCACTGAAATAAAAAATATGCAAAATATCATCTTTCTCATTTTCTTTCTCTTTCCTAATTTATTTCAAAAAACAAATTGTTCTGAAAAGTTCCACAAAATTATATTTTAAATTAGTAAATATTTTTTAATTGTCAGTACTTTTCTGAAAAATAAATTTTGGAATACAATCTCAATTTTATCATTTCTTTCGGGATTCCTTATTTCGCTTCGCACTATTCAAAATGACTGTAATAATATTTATGAGGCAATGCCTAAAAGCTAACAACTTCGCAGTCTACAAAAGGTTCTGCTTTCTACTCACCTTTTTCTTCAATAATATTGAGAATTATATTTCGTTAATAAAAATTTACATATTGTCTATTTTAAAAATAATAATAAAATAAAATGGAAAAAACAGCAAATACTAAATATAAAATTAATGAGTTAATTGCAAATCGTTGGAGTCCCCACGTTCTTGACTCCGATCAACCTATTTCAAAATTGCATATTTTGACTATGCTCGAAGCAGCGAGCTGGGCACCATCTTCACATAACGTCCAACCGTATCGTATTCTTGTTTGCGATAAATATTCAAATCTTAATTCTCATAAAAAAGTAATAAAAAGCCTTGATGATATTAATGATAAATGGGCTTGGTGCGCTCCTTTATATTTTGTCTTCTTCGTAAAAAAAGATTATACGTCTGATGGGGAATTGAATTTAATTCCATTTTATGATACAGGTGCTGCTGCTGAACATTTATGCCTGCAAGCAATAGAACTCGGAATTTATACTCGTCAAATGGAGGGATTCTATAAAGATGTTATCCGCCAAGAATTTAATGTGCCTGAGGATTGGATGCCTATTTCAATTATTGCCACAGGATATTTAGGGGATTATGATAAAATGGATAAAATATTTTCTGACAAAGATAATAAACCCCGAACTCGAAAACCGTTAAGCGAAATTGCATATGAAGGCACTTGGGACAATCCTATCTCTACTTTATAGTAATAAATTTCTTCATCTTCTCAAATTTCGCGGGACCAATTCCCTTAACATTCATAATTTCTGCAATAGATTCGAATTTATTAGTAGAGCGATATTCTATGATTTTTTGAGCAGTCTTCTCGCCAACACCAGGGAGACGCATTAGCTGCTTCAAATCAGCCGTATTTAGATCAATTTTTTGAAATGCATCTGATTGGGCTTCTTCTGGTGTAATTTTAGAATTGTATGATTTGGACGAGATTTCTGTTTTGGCGAGAGGAATAATATTTGAATCGTGGGGCGAAGTTTGTGGCTTAGTTTCAATGGATTCGGTTGCTTCGAGATTATCAATTTGTATTATTTTTGACAATACAATATCTTTTGATTGGGATTCATTCAAAGAATTTATAAATAACCCGGTTGCAGTAGCAATTAAGAGGATTACAGCAAAATTGATTTCTGATTTTGTCATTTTCAGATGTGTCTGAATCCAATGATAAATGCTATTTCTATTCATAAATTATTGAAAGGCATCCTTTACTTTTTCGAAAATATCTTTTGATTTTTTATCTTTCTTGTTTTCAGTAGTAGACTTATTATTTTCATTGGAAATTGAAGTAAAATGATCACTTTCGGCAAGTTGCTTGAGCAATTCTTTTTCTTTGGCGTTCAATTTTTTAGGAACAATAATTTCAATATTAACAATAAAATTGCCGCGAGATTTATCATAAAGATTTGGAATGCCGAAATTTTTCAGTACAATTATTTCACCATGCTGTGTTCCCGCAGGGATTTCGATTATTTTTGAACCTTCAAAGGTTGGCACTTCAATTTTCCCACCAAGTGCAGCAAGCGTGAAGGGAATTTTCAGCGTGTAATGTATATTATTTTCTTTTCGCTTGTAAAAAGGATGTGGTTTTTCTTCAAATATCACGAGCAAGTCGCCATAATTACCTCCGCGCCTTCCTGCATTGCCTTTGCCTTGCATATTCAAATAATTTCCATCCTCGACTCCCGCAGGCACTTCCACATTCACAACTTCTTCAGATTCGACTCTTCCTTCGCCCTTGCATTTGGGGCATTTATTCTTAATAATATGACCACTCCCATTACAAGTTGGACAA
>DIEP01000007.1:0-3703 GCA_002418685.1 Ignavibacteria bacterium UBA5771 | reverse complement strand
CCTTCTCCATCTTTGGAACCGCTTCCACCACAAAGATCGCAATTGATATATTTATGAACCGAAACTTTTATGTTTGTTCCTGTATAGATTTCGCCGAGTGTCAAAGGTATGCGAATTTTAATATCAGAACCTCGCTCACTAATCGATCTCTTTTGAGTGGTCCGTCGGGAACCGCTTCGCGAACTCGAACCCATACCAAAGAAATCATCAAATATCCCACCCCCAAATATATCATTGAAATGAGAGAATATATCTGATACGTCATTAAAGCCCGTTGATTGGGAACCACGAACACCATCAAAACCGTATCTATCATATTTTGCGCGCTTGTCTGAATCGCTTAGCACTTCATAAGCTTCTGCTGCTTCTTTGAATTTCTCTTCTGCTTCTGCATCACCAGGATTTCTGTCGGGATGATATTGCATAGCTAATTTTCTATATGCAGATTTAATTTCATCTATATTTGCATTGCGGCTTACCCCAAGCACTTCATAAAAATCTCTTTTATCCATTTTTCTTATTTTTCAAAAATTATAATTTTCTATTTTTAATTAAATAAATATTATTTAAATTATTATTATTACGAAAATCCTTTTCAATCATTGCGAACGAAATGAAGCAATTTCATCTTCATTCTTGCCTCTATTCTGACGAGAGGGGTTTCGAATTAATTTTCTAAGTCCTTTTGCTGAACATTGAAAAGACATTATTTCTTCGGATTTGACACAGATACTTTTGCGTGTCTTAGCACTTTATCTTTAATTTTATATCCTTTTTGCAAAACTTGGGCTACTTTTCCTTCGGGCAAATCTGAATCAAGTGTCATCAGTGCGTCTTGCGTTTCAACGTCAAAATCATCACCAACTTCAATTGGGATTGGAGATACATTTTCATCTTGAATAATTTTAGTTGCCTGCTGATAGATGAGCTCTAAACCCCGCAATAGGGCATTATAATCTTGCAAACTTTTCGTGGTATTATATGCCTTTTCAATATTATCCACAAGGTCTAATAATTTGAAGAGCAATTGAGCATTTGCAAAATCGATTAGATCTTGCTTTTCTTTCAGCGTTCGTTTGCGGAAATTCTCAAATTCTGCAACTTTTCTTATTAATTGGTCTTTTAAATCATCACGTTCTTTTTCGAGCTTACTATATTCTTCAATTAATTTTTCATTTTCTTGAATCACATCATCAATAGAAACTTGCGATTCAATCAATCCATCATTTTTACTATTATTTTGCTTTTCTGCTTGAAAATCAATCATTTCGTCCTCAGTCTTATTATTAGGGATATTTTCACTATTATCAGATTTAAGATTATTATCTGAGTTTTGTTCTGATGAATTCTTTAAATATGCATTCGATAAATCCTTATGTGGATTGTTACTTTGACGTATTCCTTTTGATTTTCTACTTTCCATATTCCAGATCATCATTATATTTTTTACACAGTAATAAGACGAAAATTAACGCAAAATAACTTTTAAACTACCTTATTGTGTATTAATCGCTCTTTTTCTCTATTTTCCCAATTTTTCTAAACTTCTTTTATCATTTTGATTGATATTTTGCTTTGCTAATTTGCTAATCATTTCATTTATGTTGTTAGGTCCAATTTCTATTTCTTTAATAATTATGCCTTTATTCAAAATATATAATCTTATACCAAAAACTTCATTAAAATACTTGTAATTCTCGTAATAATCTAATGTAGTGATTATTTTATCATAATTAATTTTTTGATTAATCATTAAATAAACAATTTTCAAGTCTTCATTATGAACAATTTTATCCAAATTTTCCCTTAAAATCGAAAGCAATCCTTGACAGGAGTTCTCGGGAACAATCAGAAGCACTTGGTAATTACTCAAGCTAACATTATTAAGTTCAAGACCTTTATAGAGCTTAGAATAATTTCTATCCGATAACAAATTCGCACTCGATAAAAATAGAAAAATTAAACTTACTATTATTGCTTTACTTTTCATAATCTAATTAGTTTTTATTGTGAATAATTGATACATCATACCTTTATTTTTTTTCTCATATTGGTCATCAAAGGGTATAATCAAACCTTCTTTTGCAACAAACGTATAAAATGGGTTATATTTTCTACCTTGGAAGAACTGTTCGGTTATATAATTAAAAGAATCGTCAAATACCATTATGGACCAATTTCGGGTAAAATTGTCATTATAATTATTCAAACTGTCCCGTAAAGGTTGTGCATGAGAAACAATTCGATAGAACAAGTTCCTATATTTATCATAAATTAATTGTTTATAAAATGGTTTGTCAATCCAATAAGTTCTAATATATTCAGTTCCCAGTTCTTTCCAATTATTAGCAAAGCAGGGGGGAGGAAACTCTTCAATATATTTACTATTTTGCAATTTAATATTTTTAGTGGAATTGTTCTTAAGTGAATATAAAATAATATCTTCAAATGCAGGGAAATTGTATATTATCTCATCATCCGATTTGATGATTCTCGTAAAAATACTTCCTGAATTACTCCAATTATGAGTGGTAGAGTATGTATTTGGATAATTCATAAAGAGCTTTGTTATTTTTTTTGATTTCAAATTATATATCATATCAATATTAAAATTATAAATATAATCTTTACCTTTAACTCCATATACCTTTAAATATAAATCTGAATCTTTTAAAACAATGTCGCATTGCCTTGTAATATCGATTACGTATCGAACTGAATCAATGACTAATGGTATTTGCCAACTATCAATTAATTCATTTGATGAATTTATAAGATGTATAGTTCCATAATGTCTATTAATTAAAAATATCGAATCTTTATTGATATAATAATATTTTTCCCAAAATAAATTAGATTTTATACTAATTGTATCGCTTGTATTATTTTTAAGTGAATTTATTATTATTTGATTATTATCGACCTGCGGATGAATAATTTTCGTATCATTTTCATCTTCAATCAGAAAGACTCTATCTCGACCGATATATTTTGGACTTTGAAATTGATATACTTTTGCAGGCATGAATTGAACCGATGTGATTTTCTTCTCACCACCTAATATCATACCACATAATAACAAGAAGAGGCAACTTAAAGTTGCTCCTTCTGGAATTTTGAATTTATTACTGATAAATTTCAACAATTGCATAAGATACTCCTGAACTTGCTGGAACACGGACAATTTCAATTTTTACAAAATATTTTATTTAAATAAATTTTTCACTTCGCCTTGTTTTATCATTGCGAAGGAGGAGAGAACCGGCTGTTTGTTCAAATGTGAACCGCGTTCCATTTTCCGGCTGGGTTTGCGATTTGCGTGTTATTCCGCTTTATAGAAATATGGAATTCCGTCTCTCTATCATTCTTCAGAATAACAAGGGGTTCAAGCAATACCCCGCCTATGCTTAATGAATTTCAACTCGCGATTAAAAATAAATAATTTTATCATACAAAATCTATTTCTATAAGGTAATTTGTTTTTTGTTATGAATTGTGTATTAATCGCTCTTTCGATACAATAAAAATATGCTCGCAGTGCTGTCTTCAAGTTATAATGACATAAAGCCAGTTCTATGCCCGTTTCCAGACTTATTGCAATATGATTTTTCTCACCAATCATACTTTTTTTTGTTTTGCAGATTTCTTGCTGACTAAATTAGCAAATTATATAATACAAAATACAAATGAAAAGAATGTTACA
>DIEP01000004.1 GCA_002418685.1 Ignavibacteria bacterium UBA5771 | reverse complement strand
TTTATTTTCAGAACACTTGAATGCATTATCCATTTGCTTACTTCTATTGCATTATTTTTCTTTATAAAAAAGTATTTCTCTAAAAGCACAGCAGTCCTTTCTTCAATAGTTTATGCAATGAGTATTGTCCTTTTGAATTATAAATTTAGCTTTCAAATTGAACCTCTCGCGAACATACTGTTACTTGCACTAATGGCATTGCACATGAATAACAGTGATAGGTTTATTCAATCGGGAAGGGAAGCAAATTCTAATCGGAATAATATTATCGGATTTGCACTTGAAGGGATTATATTGGGAATAACGATTTCGCTCAAATCAGGTTTTGGAATAATAATAATTGGCATTTTTGCGTTCGATATAATTCATCTGCAAAAGAGCTGGAAAATTTTAAGTAAACAATATGCAGCTATTTTCTTTGGAATAGTTCTGTTCATCGGAAGCCATATTATTTTGCTTAATATAATTGGGTATCCTCATATATTAGGGAATATATTCCCAATTTATAATCTTCCTCATATTAGTTTCGCATTTATTCGAGATTTTCTTAAGGATTTCGCAAAATTTTCAACCAATACATACTCAATATTTTTCGTTATTGCATTGTGCTTTAGTTTGATAAATTGGATTAATAATATTGATGTTGCCGCACATAATTCAATTAGCAACCGTCAATCAAATTTATTTGCGATTGCGTTTTATTTTGCAATGTCGATTATTCTTGGATTTGGTTTAACTCAGCATTTTGAAATGTACCATTTTGCTTCATTATTTATTCCTTTTTCAATATTTATTGCAAATGGATTGGAACTTATTTTCAAGAAATCCATTAATTTGTGGAAAAGTTCATCGATATATTATCGCGGAGTTATATTGATTTGTGCAATATTCCTCCTTGCATTTTCTCCGATATTCTTTTGGGTATATTATATGCAATACCCATTTATATATCTTATTTTTAGCAATTATGCGGTGTTATTATGACGGATATGACGGACTCAAAGAAAATCGCAATTTTGATTGTCATAAGCCTTGTTATATTATTTCCAATTACTTCATTTATAACTACATCAGACCTTGCAATATTCTTGCACGGAGCAAAAACCATTGTGGAAGGTGGAAAAATATATGTTGATTTCATAGATATTAAACCCCCCGTTGCTTTTTACTCGATGATTCCCGTTTATTTAATAGCCGGAATGGACAATGCAACCGTAAGGATTATTGAATACATTATCCACTCGCTCACTACTATTGGATTGGGTTTATACCTCTATAAGAAAGTGAATTTTAAAATGGCATTATTTGCATCCATCGCATATTCCTTGTTTGTAGTAACTCTCAATATTCCTGAATCTTTCCAATTGGAGTTGATTTTTAATTTTCTTATTATAATACTTTATATTATTCATTTAAAAATAATTAATAAGGACATAAAGAAATCTTTTTTATGGATCATTTTAGAAGGACTGATAATTGGGTTTTATTTTTCAATAAAATATACAATGGGATTAGTGCTTGTTGGATTATTCACATTTGATTTATTTTATAAAAAGAGAGAATTATCATATTTTGTTAAATATTATTTCATTATTTCAATAAGTTTTTTGGGTGCAGCGTTTCTATGCCATTTATCGTTGCTCGATCGTGAAATCTTCGCGGGATTTAAGGATATGATGGGATACTTAAAAATGTATGTTGGAGTATACAACAATGATTTGCCGTTCCTTAATATTTTCTTCAAAGAAACATCACTTTTTTTTATTGATAAATATTCTATTGGATTTTTATTAGCAACTTCTATTGCCATCATTTTATGGTTCCGTGACCGCAAACATATAAATTTAACTAACGAACAACTTATTTTAGCATTTTCAATTTTTCTTGCAATATTTTCGGTAACTTCAGCAATTATCGAAAAAAAGCCGTATGCGTATCATTTTGCAAGAGCATATATACCTCTTGCAATATTAATTGGATTCGGAATAGATTATCTGATAAATTTCTTTAAGAAAATTTTTTCCAAAAAAAATATTTCCATCCAATTCCCAGCTATTTTAATTATAATTTCATTGCTCATATTTACACCGATTCCAAGGTTTATAGCCATTTTAAGGTTCCCAATTGTATATTATTTTAACAAAGAAGAGTATATTAATTTGTTTCAACACCCCGATGATAATTTCTTAATGAATTATAAAGAAATAAAAGAGGTAGGAGATTATATAAACACTCATTCAACTCCTTCGGAGACTCTTTTAATGATGAATGCTGGTAGTTTTGACCTTGCACAATTCCAGAATTTGGAAGTAATAAATAAATTTTCTCAATCAAGTAATTACTATGGTGCACATGCCAGAAAAAAATGGAGGGAAGAATATCTCCAAGAATTACTTCGTGCAGATTGGATTACTATTCATAAAACAGATTATAGTTATATTAGTAATGCTCACTTACGGACAACTTATGAATCCCTGCAACAAGATACATTAGCTTCTCGACTGATTGATTCTCTATATGATAAAGTGTTCGAAACTCCTTCAATCATAGTAAAACATAAGAAAACAAAAAAATAAAATACTCTGTAATTAACTAAATCTAATATTACATTCTGATTTATTATTGCTCATATAAGCTCACTACTCGCAGGTATTCCTTTCGCATTAGATGTTCTTCATCGGGCAATAAGGTCTTTCCCCTACGTTCCAAAACAATCCGAGCAGTGTCAAGTGCCTTATCAACTTTATATATCATTGAATTTTTACTGCCTCCCCAAGAAAATGATGGGATGAAATTTGCCAAGTACCACTCATTGACTAAAATTGCTCCAATTCCGCAGACTGTCCCCGTGTTGAACATTGAGTTGATTCCCGATTTAGTGTGGTCGCCGCAAAGCAATCCCAGAAATATTTTGCCCGTGTTAATCTCTTCCCTTTCAATTCTAATTTTAATCGCGGAATAAGTATTTTTTAGATTTGAAGTGTTAGTATCAGCCCCTAAATTTACCCATTCAGAAATAAAAGAATCTCCGAGGTAGCCTTCGTGTTGCTTATTGGAATATGATTGAATAATCGAATTATCTACTTCGCCTCCAATTTTGCAATACTCTCCAATTGATGTATTCTGATAGATTTTTGCACCAATTTTGACTATAGAATTATCTCCGATATATGCTGGTCCTAAAATTGTACTTTGAGCCATAATACGAACATTATTTCCCAAAATTATGGGTCCATCGCTCGCATCCAGCACAACATTTGGTGCAATTTGGACATTTTCGCCGCACAAGATATCTTCTTGCTGGATTAAAAAGAAGTTCCCGCTCTGCTCAATTGGTCGAAATTCATTTTTGAATAATTCCACATCATTTAACAAAGCAGAATGGTTAAATTCAATTGCATCGAATAAATAATTAAGCCGTGTGCAATTTGCTATTTCAATTTTTTTTAATTTGGAAAATAAATTAACTTCAATATTCGAAAGCAGATTAATATTTGAAAATTCATCGCTTTTCTCCAAATCATTTTGCATTAGGAATAAACCAATCGGTTTTGATTTATTAATTAATAAACATGACTCTTTTGCAGAATCTATTATATTATTAATTTCATTAATAAAATCAGTAGTAGGCAGAATGCTTGAATCAAGTGCAAGCAAATTCCCTCTTTTAATTCCTGTCGTCTCGATATTGAACCTTCGCAAAAAGGAACTCAGCAAGTCAGAGTCAGAATTAAAATGCATTTGAGCAGAGGGAAATTCTCGCTCATATTTCTCAAAAATCCTCAATGCACCGACGCGTAACTCCCATAATGGATGCATTATTGTGAATGGATAGTAATTATTTTTAGAATCGGGAGAAAATAGTAATAAATTGTCGAGTTGCATAATTTTATCTTATGTGATTACTTTACTTGGTTTGCCCATCACTCTTGCAATAAATTCAAGTGATGGAAATTGTTCAAAAATTAATTTGAGGACAACGAGCAATGGAACTGATAGTATCATCCCCAATATTCCCCAAATATATCCCCAAAAGACAAGCCCAAAAATGACCGTCAAAGTATTGAGACTCATATTTGCCCCCATTACAACTGGTTCCACAACATTGCCGAGAACAAAATGAAAAGATACAAGCAACAAAAGGAATAACAGAACCATTGGAAATGAGTCAAGTGTAATTAGCCCAAAAAATACAGGTAATGCTGTGGAAATAATTGAGCCAATATTTGGGATATAGCTCCCGACGAATGTGAGAAATCCCCAAAATAAAGCAAATTGAATCCCAAAAATCAAGCATAATACGTAAGTAACAAGTCCCGCCGCAACGCTTAACAAAGTTTTTATTACGAGATATGAATAAATTGCTTTCTGAATTTTTTCAAATGAAGAAAGAAAATTTGAATCTATACTTGAAACAGACCCTTTACTTAAATAGGTTATGAATCTTTTATAATTCGGCAATCCTGCAAGCAGAACGACATAATAAAGAGCAAACATTGTTAGCCAACCTGTAATAGAAAATAAAGATGAGAACAATTCTTGCGCTCTGCCTGCAATCCAATTTAAATTAATGGATTTAATAATTTGGTCAGAAAGATATTTAAATGATAACCTTGAACCAAATGTTTTATTTATCCATTTGAATAGAGCATCGCTTCGAACTTCAAAGCTCTGCTGCAACCCTGTGCTTTCATTAGATATTTGCACAATTGTTGATTGCAAAATAAATAATATGCCTGCAATAAAAGCAAAAGAAATAATCATAACAAATATAATGCTGATAACTTTTGGTATTTTTATTTTATTAAAAAATAGCATAAGTGGTTGAAACAAAGCTGCTGCAAAGAATGCAACTACTAATGGCATCAATATTGGTTCAAGAACATAAAGAAGGACAAATATCACTACCACAAAGAGGAAATAAATAATTGTTTTGATTGAATTATCCATGTTTCCAAATATAAATCTTAATTTGTATTTTCTTAAAATACAAATTTATGAAAGTTCCATTATTAGATTTAACAAAACAATATCATTCTATTCAAAATGAAGTTGAAAATGCAATCCTAGCGACTGCACGTTCTCAAAAGTGCATTTTAGGAGAAGAAGTTGAGAATTTTGAGGCAAATATTGCTAAATATTTGAACTGTAAGTATGCAATTGCTGTTTCAAGTGGCACTGATGCTTTGCTAATGGCATTGATGGCATTGGATGTTCGCCCCGATGATGAAGTAATTGTTCCTGATTTTACATTTTTTGCAACAGCAGGCTGCGTTGCACGTATGTTTGCCAAACCTGTGTTTGTTGATGTAGATCCAATCACATTTAATATTGATCCATCCAAAATAGAAGCAAAAATAACAAACAAAACCAAAGCCATTATTCCTGTGCATTTATTTGGTCAATCCGCAGAAATGGACAAAATTGTCGAAATTTGCAAAAAACATAATATTGCAATAATTGAAGATGCAGCCCAAGCTCTTGGCACTCAATATAAAGATGGGCGTTTTGTGGGCACGGTTGGAGATTTTGGTTGCTTCTCATTTTATCCATCGAAAAATTTGGGTGCTTTTGGCGATGGTGGTTTAATAACCACAAATGATCCAGAAATGGCAGCCAAATTGAAGCAAATGCGAAATCACGGAATGAATCCGAAATATTATCATAAATTCATTGGTGGAAATTTCCGATTGGATGCTCTGCAAGCAGGGATATTGAATGTCAAACTCGATTATTTGAATCAATGGCATGAAAAACGCCGCAAGAATGCAGAATTATATTTGAAATATTTCCAAGAATTTAGACTAATCGATATCGCCAACAATTTTGAATTTTCAAAAGATAATTATCTGATTTATCCGAAAGCAATATATAGTGAATCGGGTGCAGAAAATTTCCATATTTATAATCAATTTACAATAAGGGTGCAAAATAGAAACGAATTGCAAAAGTTCTTATCTACTCGAGAAATTGGGAGCGATATTTATTATCCCGTTCCATTACATAGGCAAGAATGCTTTGCATATCTGAATGCAAATGATAAGGAATTTGCTATTACGAACAGAATTGCTGACGAAGTACTTTCCATCCCAATATTCCCAGAATTAGAGGAAGAACAAATCAGATTTGTGGCAGAAAGTATAAGTGACTTTTATCAGAAATAAGAA
>DIEP01000090.1 GCA_002418685.1 Ignavibacteria bacterium UBA5771 | reverse complement strand
GAAAAAAATGGTATTGAAGATGCTCGCTTTGTTAAATTTACTGATGATGATGACGAGATTATGTATTATGCCACTTATACTGCTTATGATGGAATAAGTATATTACCAAAAATGTTGGAAACAAAGGACTTCTATCAATTTAAAATCAAACCTATCCACGGTGAAATTGTAAAAAATAAAGGGATGGCATTGTTTCCCCGAAAGATTAATGGAAAATATGCTATGCTCTGCAGGATAGACGGAGTGAATAATTATATTGCCTTTTCAAACAATATCAATATTTGGAATGAAGCCAAACTTATTCAGGAACCCAAATATCCATGGGAATTTATTCAAATTGGGAATAGCGGATCGCCCATAGAAACTGAAGATGGCTGGCTGGTAATGACACATGGAGTAGGACCAATGCGGGAATATGTTTTAAGTGCGTCGTTATTCGATCTTGATAATCCCGAAAAAGAAATCGGAAGGTTGAAAACTCCCTTGATGATGCCAAACGATACTGAAAGGGAAGGATATGTGCCAAATGTAATATATTCATGCGGTTCAATGATCCACAATGACAGCCTTATTATACCTTATGCTATGTCGGATTACGCATCAACTTATGCTACTGTCAATTTAGCGGAATTGCTTGGGGAACTGAAGAGATCGGGGATGTAGCAAAATCTTCCAAAATAGCACGCTGCAAATGTCCACGCTACTTTTTCTGGAGCTGCTTCAAATCTATTTCCTCAAATGCTTGCAGAACTGTTAGATGAGATATCAAATATGCAAGCGAACTTTCGGCGCCCTGATTTCGATTGATGCCATAATTTTCAATACCATCGCAACAACCTTTAGTCTCAAAATCGAACAAACTCATCCTAATATCATTTTCGCCCAAGAACCACATGAAACAAGTAAAGAGCTTATTAAGGTATTCTTTATCATTAGTCAGATGAAATGCTTGATGAAACATTAAGACCATAGCAAGGGCATCCAATGGTTGCTGTGCAAACATAGAACGCTCGCCACCTTTTGTATACCACTTTTCATTTCCAATTAAAGTTAAATAACCATCTTTAAGAGTAATTCCAGTCAGGAAGTTCATTGTTTCAATTGCGACCTCGGTTATTTTTTCATCATTAAGTATTTCTGCTGAATGTAGAAGTGCGAGTGGCAACATTCCATTATCATAAGATAGAATTGGTTCGAACCATTTCCAGTCAGGGGAATTATTTATCTCATATTGCATAATCAATTTGTTCGTAAGATTTCTTAATCTTTGGATCATTTGGACATCATTAGGATTACTTTTCAAGTAATAACTGATACCTACTATAGTATTTGCAATACCTCTTACTGATTGAAGCTTCTCGAAATTGTCTGACGCATTAAAGAAAATAGATTTACCTGTTTGGTAATAAGCATCATTAGGAGCATTACCAAGCAAGTATCCAAGCGCCCAGATCGTCCTTCCGAAAGAATCTTCTGACCCTACCTCATCAAGAAAGTTCCGGTTAAAGCTGAGAAAATTCCTGAAAGTCCCATCTTTATTTTGCATATAGTTTATATAGCTTAAATAAATTGGAGACAAATCCAGTGCAAGGGAATCTTTTTTTTGTTTATATGCCATCAATACCATAAGCAAAGCCCGTGCATTATCATCCAGGCAGTAGCCTTCTTTCAAATTAGGGATACCAAATTTCGCGTGTTGGATAATTCCTGTGTCATCGGTTAACCGCTTTATATGAGCAAGTGAAAAAGGGGGTAGAATGAGAGGATCAATGGAAGTATCTTTTTCGGCTAACACTTTCAGATTACTGGCAATAATATTTTCAGCAACTGCAATATATTTGCCACCTGTCTTGGACCATGTTATTGTTCTGCCATAATCATAAGCCTTTTTGCGAAGACTTTGCAATTCATCAGGATTATCCAATAATTCCATAAGAATATTTGAAAGCCCATCTGAATCATTAAAATCGAAAAGTTTTCCTCTCCCATCATCTAATAATTCAGAAGCATGCCAGTAGGGAGTTGAAATAACAGCTGAACCCGCACCAATAGCATACGAAAGTGTTCCACTTGTAATTTGCGCTTCATTCAGGTAAGGTGTGATATAAATATCAGATGCAGATAAATATTTGGACAATTCTTTTTGAGTGACAAACTCGTTCATAAAAAAAACATAGTCGTCCACATTCAGACTTTTAATCAAACGCTGCAGATAATTACGATATTCTTCACCTGATTGGCGAAAAACATTCGGATGAGTTTTACCTAAAACTAAATACAAAACTTCGGGATGCTTTTCAATAACTTTTGGTAATGCTTTTATAACTGTTTCGATACCTTTATTTCGGCTAATAAAACCAAAGGTGAGTAATAACTTTTTATTTTCGAGTTTGAATTCTTTTTTAGCTTGCTCGTGATTGTATTGAATTTCAGGAACGCCATGTTCTATATATACAATTTTATCTTTATCTACATTATAAATGGTTGTAAGAAACTTAATTGCAGTATGACTCATCACAACTACTTTTTGAGCCATTTTACATATCTCTTGTAAAACAGCTTTCTCATTGTAAGAAGGAGTTTTGACTACTGTATGAAGCGTTACAATCAGGGGAATTTCGAGGCGATGAAGCAATGGAAGTATATACATGCCATTTTGACCACCATATATCCCAAATTCATGTTGAAGCACGCAAATGTCTGCACCACTTAAATTAATAAATTTTGCTGCTTCCAAATAATCGCGCTGATGTTCCTGTCTAATGGCATGTATTACTTCTTCTGGAAAATTATAAGTTTGTTCGTGATCGTTTAACGCTACAACAAATCCTTCAATAGGCTCCTTGGTTGTTCCATTATGATTTACGATGGATAGAAAAAGATTATTCGTAAAAGTTCCAATTCCACATTCTCGCGGAGGATATGTTGCAATAAAAGCAATCTTCATTATGTCAAAGATAAAATTTTGATATGAATAGGTTTACAAAGAAATCATAAAGATTTCTTTGCCTCTTGATAGCGTCTTTCGACCTCGTTCCAATTGATGACATTCCAAAAGTTTTCGACATATTCATTACGTCGATTTTGATATTTCAAATAATAAGCATGCTCCCAAACGTCAATCAAAAGCAAAGGTATTCCTTTTTGTGGAACTATATCCATCAATGGATTGTTCTGATTTTGTGTTGAAGAAATGAACAATTTGCCATCTTTATCCATACTTAACCATGCCCAACCGCTTCCAAATCTGTTGATTGCTGCTTCACTAAATAATTTTTTGAAATCAGCAAACGTCCCAAATGTTTTGTTAATTGCATCTTTTGATTCGCCAACGGGTTCTTTTGTGCTGGATGGAGTCATAATTTTCCAGAAAAGAAGGTGATTAAAATAACCGCCGCCATTGTTTTTCAATCCGTCCGAATATTTGCTAATATTTTTGAATATTTCGAGAAGAGGTGTACCCGTTGCATTTTCTGCTTTAAGGGCTGCATTGAATTTATCAGTATATGCTTTATGATGTTTATTATAATGCACATCCATTGTTGCTGCGTCGATATAGGGTTCGAGAGCAGCTTGATCATAAGGCAAAGGATCTTGCTGATAAGGATATTTCAACGAGTTTTCTGAAATCTTTGTTACGTCGATTTCGAGTAATCCGAGAGAAGGTTCTGAGTTAGCCATATTATTCTCCAAAAAAAAACATAAAATTAATATTAAAATTGAGTTAGCGATTGATTTAGACATTTTATTCTCTAAAAATTAAGATAACATAAAATTAATATTAATGTTGACGAACTTACGATTTTGAAATTGTCATTTCAAGTAAATTCTTTAATTTTAAAATTTTAATTTTGTAAAAAATAATATTCTAATGAAAAAATATATTTATACCACGATATTTCTGATATTTGCTAATCTCAATTTGTTTTCGCAAAGTATTGGTGCTTTTTCGGGGAATGTTTCAATTGAAGCTCAGACTTATAAAAAGGACTCAGTGATAAATGCGCCCCCCTCTTCCGAACAAATCCTCTCAAATTCTTATCTCAATTTAAATTATAGAGTTGGGAATTTTGACGTTTCCACAAGATTTGAAGCATTTTTAAATCCGATTCTTGGAATTGATTCACGCTATAAAGGGACAGGTATTCCATATAAAAATATTACTTATCGAGGCGACAAAATTGAAGTCAGCGCAGGCAATTTCTATGAACAGTATGGTAGCGGTCTTATCCTTCGTTCTTATTGGGATCCATTCCTCGGAGTTGATAATTCAATTGAGGGCGCTCGATTTGTCGTTCGTCCTATTGCGGGAGTAGATGCTCGCATTATGATTGGCAAAATGAGAAATTTCTGGGAAACATCCAATTCAATTATAAGAGCAGGAAATCTCGATTTAAACTTTTCGGAAATATTTAAGAATGCCTTTCCAAATAATTGGAACGTAACTTTTGGGGCATCGGTCGTTAGCAAGTATGAGCAGGACGACAATCCAAACTTGATTTTACGTCAGAATGAACTTGCATATTCATTACGAGCAGGTTTATACAGCCCAAAATTTTCGATAGACGGCGAATTTAGTTATGCTTACAATCATCCCGAAGCGGTCAATAATTTCACTTATAATAATGGGAATGGATTAATTTTGAATATGAGCTATTATGGAGAAGGGTTTGGCACATCTCTTTCGCTGCACCGTGTGGATAATATGGACTTGCGAGGCCAGCGCGACGCAAGATCCACTCAGCTAACTATGAATTTCATTCCACCACTAACAAAGCAGCATTTCTTTTCTCGCTATTCCATTTTTCCTTATTCCACGCAACTTAACGGAGAAGCAGGATTGCAATATGATTTCAATTATCATTTGCCCGAGGGATCATTCCTTGGTGGCAGGGACGGTGCTGATTTTAGCTTGAATTTTTCTCGAGTTCAATCAATAAGAAAAGACCAAATTGATAAATACACTTATGATGCAAAATTCTTTGATATTGGCGACACTTTACTTTTTCAAGATGCGAACTTCGATTTTACGAAGTATTTTGGTAGTAATTTTGATTTAGTAATCAGATATGCGAATATAATTAATAATAAAGATATTTTGTTTTTTAGCGGCGCACCTCATTATGGGAAAATATTTGTGAATATACTTGGTGCAGAAGGAACATATCGCTTTTCAGACAATTTCTCATTACACTCAAAAATCGAACATTTATGGCAAACGCAAGATTCGACTCTGCATGAAGCTGATAATGAGAATGGCAATTGGTTATCGGGTTTGGTGGAAACAACATTTTATGGCTCTTTTATGACTTCCGTCGCATTGGATTGGAATTATGGCAATGAATTTGAAGACCATCAATTACTTTTCTACACGTTTAATGTGGCGTATTTGATGGATGCAAGCAGATTCTCATTAAGTTATGGCAGAAGTCCTGGAGGTATCATTTGCGTGGGAGGAATTTGCCGAACGGTTCCCGCAACAAATGGATTTTATTTATCTGTCACAAGCTCATTCTGATTGCCTGAATAATTATAGTTCATCAATAACTGAGCATATAAATGCTATCATTCCTCGCAATGACTTTCTACTGTCATTGCGAAAGGATATAGCAATCTTATAAAGAAACTTTATGGATATATTCTATAAATCATTCGTGGAAATGGAATGACTTCGCGAATATGGGATGCTCCTGTGATCCATTTTACGGTTCGCTCCACGCCGAGACCAAATCCGCTATGAGGTACTGACCCAAACCGCCTTAAATCGAGATACCACTGATATGCTTCAAGTGGTAAATTTTCTCGGGCAATTCGTTCTTCGAGAAGTTGGATATTTTCCTCGCGTTGGCTTCCTCCAATGATTTCACCGCCTTTTTCAGGTGCAAGCATGTCCATTGCAAGCACTACATTTTCATTATCGGGGTCGCGTTTCATATAAAAAGCTTTAATATCTGTGGGGTAGCGATGAATTATGCACGGTTTATCGAACTGATCCATTATTGCTTCTTCTTGTGGCGAGCCAAAATCTTCACCCCATGGAAAGGGTAAAATCTCAATTTCTTCGCCATTAACTTTCTTTCTCAAGGGAATATTATTTTTTTGCAAGTAATCCACTGCTTCATCGTAGCTTAATCGATAAAACGGGCGTTGCACTTTTTCAAGTTGTGTAATATCTCGCTCGAGAATTTGAAGTTCCTTAATATTATTTTTCAATACGTATTTAACCACATATTCAATAAGGTCCTCGGCAAGGTCCATATCATCATTTAAATCGAAAAATGCCATTTCGGGTTCCACCATCCAAAATTCCGTTAGATGTCTGCGAGTTTTTGATAATTCAGCTCGAAAAGTAGGACCAAAAGTATAAACTCGACCCATTGCCATTGCAGTAGCTTCTGCATAAAGTTGACCCGATTGAGATAAATATGCCTTACCAAGATCAAAATACTCGGTTTCAAAGAGTGTGGAGGTCCCTTCTGCAGCATTTGGGGTTAAAATTGGTGAATCCATTTGCAAAAATCCTAGTCCATCGAGATATTGATGAATTGCTTGAATTACGCTTGCGCGGACTCGCATAATTGAATGCTGGCGCGAAGACCGAAGCCATAAATGACGATGCTCCATAAGAAAAGCGTCACCATGCTCTTTGGGAGTAATCGGATAATCTTTCGCAAGTTGGAATATTTTTAAATTATCAGCATCTATTTCAAAACCGCCGGGTGCTCTATCATCTGCTCGAACCATCCCTGATACTTCAATTGAAGATTCTTGAGTGAGTCGTTTTGCATTTTCAAATGTTTCTTCATCTAAATTATTTTTTGAAAAAACCAGTTGTGTAATTCCAGTTCCATCACGAAATATAACAAATACAAGTTTGCCTTTTTCTGTTTTATTAGTGACCCAGCCGTGCAGTTGGACTTTTTCACCAATTAACTTGGGAAGATGTTCGATATACTGATAAGATTTATAATGGGAAATCATAAATTTATAATTTAATATAAATTACAAAATTAATAAAATCAAGATATATTTTGGATTATCTGAGAAAAGTCGTGCTGTCTGATTTTAAGGAATTACTATTCTTTTTCGCACGTATTTTGAATTTCCGATGCGGACTTCGGCAATATAATCACCGCTTGGCATACGCCTACCCATATCATCTCGAAGATTCCAAGTGATTTTATAACTTCCTGCTGCTTGGCGTCCCGAATAAAGTGTCGCAATCACTTTTGCTTGAATTGAATATATCACAATTTCGACATCCAGAGGTCCATCAAGTGAATATACAATAACAGGCGAAACATCTTCTGCCAAACCAAGCAACTGGGCAATATCGTTAAGGGGTACTTTCAAGCCATATAAATGCTGATTTTGAAAGGGTACATATTGTGCCATCTGAAGATTTGTCTGATACAAAGTTTGTTCGACACCCGTTGGAATATAAGCTGAACTTGGCACTCTTGAAAGCGCATCCAAGGCTGATTGATATGGAGTTTTTTGGTGCTGATTTTGCATATCTTCCCATCTTGCATCGGCTAATGCAAGATTGAAATTGAACAAAGTCCGAGCAGGGACTTTCATCTGCATAAATCTATTGTAAATAGAATCCTGATAGGGTGCATAAGTTGCACCCTCTTGGTCAGGAACTTTTATCGATTGTTTATCTTGTGCAAATACATTAAAAAATGCAAATATGACCACGAAACTAATTGACAATAATATAGGCGTAATTGTTTTCACTTAGAAATTCTGGATAATGCTAAATAAATTATCATAACGAATATTTCGAACATTTTATGTATTTAATTCTTTGGAAAATTTCTCCATACTACTATAAATTTCATCTCTAATTTTTCGAAATATTGCTAATTTTTTTTCCTCGCTACCCATTGCCGCAGCAGGATCTTTAAAGCCAATATGGAGGCGTTGCTTGACATTTCCAAGGAAAACAGGGCAGGTCTCTTTTGCATTATCGCAAACAGTAATCACAAAATCGAAACTTTGATTTAGAAATTCATCTACGTTTTTCGTTTTGTTTTTACTTATATCAATTCCAATTTCGCTCATTGATGCGACAGCCAGTGGATGAACTTGGTCGGCAGGTTTTGTTCCCGCAGAAAACACTTCAAGATCAGGATTTAAATATTTTAAAATTCCTTCTGCCATCTGGCTGCGAGCAGAATTGCCCGTACATACAAATAAAATCTTTGTCATAATATTATGGGCATCCAATTAATTCTTTATTCTTTTTTGCACTTGAATTACTCGGGTCAAGTTTTATCACTCGAGTATAATATTTGCAAGCATTATCTTTATCGCCAAGCCCTTGATATGAAACAGCAAGAAAAAGATTTGCGAATGAATTATCGGGCATTATATCCACCCATTTTTTCCCATATTTGTTTAATTCATTATAATTTTTTTGGTCCAAAAGCACATTGCAATATTTTGCAAATGCTTGAAAGAGTGCGGATTGATTGACAGTTGAATCTTTTTCTCCTCTTTCAATAACATCCAGATATTGTCCGACTGCGGCTTTTGTGTTCTTGATTTGCATATAAGCATCGCCCAGATAAACTTCTGCAAAATAATTTGTGGAATCAAGTTCTATTGCCTTTTGAAGATAAAATATTGCTGAATCGGGCTTCTCAGAGAAAATAAAATTACTCCCAATTATATAATAAACTTTCGAATTAAGCGAATCATTACAAGCGGGAACATTTAATCTTTCTTGCAACAGTTGAATAGAACCTGAGTAATCTTGTATATTGCTCATAATAGTGCCAACAACGAACATCAAGTAGCAGTTATTATCTCTGTCAAGTTCGATTGCCCTCATCCAATGATTTATTGCTGAAAGTGTATCATGAACTGAAAAATCTGCCTGTCCCCATCTGCGATAGTCAACAGATGATAACTCAACCCCCGAATTTTGCAGATCAGTATATGTAATAATTGCCTTATCGAACATTTTACTGCTCATCAAGCATTCAGCGAGCATTTTTTTGGCTTGAACGCTGACTGAATCGACTTCTTTAATGACTATCTCCAAATTTGGAATTGCAGAGTCGCATTGCCCAATCCAAAATAATGATTGTGCATAATACCATCTACCAATTGAACCTGATGGTCGAAGATTGAGATAGCGAGAAAGTGTCGATGCTGCTTCAGGATAGCGTTCAGAGAAAAACCAGATTTTACCTTGCTCAAAATAAGCTCGGACATTCATTGTATCAATTTGAGAAACTTTTCCCCACTCTTTAAGAGCTCTCGTATAGAGTTCATTGGAAAGATCTTTATCCACTTCACGAGAGCCAAGCCAATAATATGATTGAGCAAGTTTTGAATGCGCTTCTATATTGTTTGAATCTTTAAGAATTGCTTCTTCATAATTTTGCCTAGCAAGTTCATAAACCCTACGTGCAAAATAGAAATTTCCCAATGCTATGTAAGAAGAAGGATTATTTGGATCAATTTCCCTTGCACGATTTATCGAAAGTTCTGCTTGTGTTAAAGAATCAGCTTTAATATAAATTTCAGAAGCTGTCAGATGATATTGATAATTGTTCTTATCTCGCTTTATTGCTTGATTAATAATTTTTACAGCTTCGGGGAAATTTTTTACATCGGCGAGTGCAACGGCATAATTTTGAATAACTGTTGGATCATTATCTTTCAAATTATATGCTTTATGAAAATAAACAAGTGCTGAATCGTATTGCTCAAGTTCGCGGTAGAGAGTTCCAATTTTCATAATCAAATCTAAATTCTTTGGATTTTCGTTTGCCGCTGCAAATGAATGTTTTATTGCTTCTTCAAAGTTTTTTTCATTGTAATATTTAAGGAACATATCTGCTGAACTTTGAGCAAAAAGCATTGGCGATAAAACAATTATGGCGAAGAGAGTGCTGATGATCTTTTTCATTTTTTTAATCCTCTTTAATTAATACAAATTTTGCATATCCGGGAACAAGTCCATAATTTTTGATAAATGTTTGCACTGAAGCTTCTCTTGCAAAAAATGTAGCACACCAAAATGCAACATTTTTTCGCTCTGAAAAGAGGTAAGCCCTATATGATACAATGTATGGATAAAGTTCCTGAACAATATATGATTGGTGAATGGTTTTTGGAGTAATATGTTGCCCCGTTGAATCGTAATATCCAAGCATTATTGGGCGAAAACGTAAATCGCCGACAATTTGACCATAATACCCGATTCCAACTGCATTTTTATTTTTTGCTACATAATTTTTTACTGAATCAAAGGTTTGCAAAACTTTCAATTTCCTTTGAGTTTTGCCATCTTTCAAAACAAAGTGCCTGAAATTTGCATAAACGCTCGAATTTGGGTTTGGAATAACAAATTCGGGATTCCAATTTATTTTTAATGAATTTTTTGCTGTTAATTTTGGATTTGCAAAATATTCCTCAATATCCCTTGCATTCAATGTATCAGTTGGATTATCAACATTGGTATAGAACACAAGGATATCTTTGGCAAATTCCCAAGGTTCTTGTAATTTCACATTATATTCTTTTATCAAGCTGTCTTCGTCTTGCAGGAAGCCGCGCCCTTGCAAAACAATTTCAGCCTTGCCATTTAAAAGCAATGCCATACCTTCTCGGGATGAGACGCGCTTTGTATCTAACTTAACCTTTGGATATGCTTTTTGATACATCGGAATAATGCTATCCACAAGTGGGGAAATTTCTTCATCAATATAAAGAGTCAAGGAACCTGTGTTCCATTCTGTGTATTGACTTGTTTCCTCGACCTTTTGCTTATCATTGCAGGAAACAAAAAATACGCTTATTACAAATAAAGATAAAATTCTAATATATTTCATTTTCATAATTATTTTTCATATTTCTTTAAAAGAATATTATTTCTTTAAATTATTTTTTTCGTCATCATATTTCTTATCATTGTCATCATCATCTTCTTCGTTTTCTTCGGAATTTACTGCATAATTATATGCAATAATGCGATATATACCGAACAAAATCATCACAATACCGAATACTCTTAGCACATTTTCATTCCCTCTGCTCCATCCCGGTGCATCAAAGAATATCAATATACCAAAGACGATTATGAGGACTCGAATACTATAATTTAAAATTTTATTATACAATTTGCTCCATCCAATTTACAAATATAGTTTTTTTCTGTTAATTTTTTATGAAAAATTATTGCTTTGGTACTAATTTGACCTTTGTTTCAGTCGGTTTACCATTGCGTAAAAAAATCACTTTCACTGTATCTCCCGCTTTATAATCGCGCAATGAATACATAAAATCATGAATATTTTTTATTTGAACATCTTCGATTTTAGTAATTATATCATTTTCCTTCAAACCTGCTTTTTCCGCAGGACTTCCTGGACTTGTTCCTGCAATCTTAAATCCCAGCGGTTCATCTTCAAAATTTGGAATTACGCCGAACCAAACATTGCTACCATAATTGTGATTATTGGACATTTCGCCACTTGATTCAATAACTTTCGTGAAATCAATTGGTTGAGTTTGATTAGATATAGTCTCAATAAATTTTTGGATAAAGCCGACCACTTGTGATTCGCCATTATAATTTATTTTGTCCCAATCATCAGTGGGTTTATGATAATCTGTATGGACGCCCGTAAAAAACATAATTGATGGTATGTTTTTCAAGTAAAATGACGTTTGGTCGCTCGAAGCAATTGATGATTCAGTTTTCCCAATACTTAAGCTATCGATTTCATAGAGAGAATCGATTATAGATTCAAATCTACTTGATGAGCCAACGCCAATAACCTGCAAATGATGATTATACAATCTTCCAATCATATCCATATTTACCATTGCAACAATCTTATTTAGAGCGAGAGGCGAATTATTTACAAAATACGATGATCCAAGCACTCCCTCCTCTTCGCCACTGAATGAAGCAAATATCAGCGAGCGTTTTTGTGGATTTGTAGAAAATAAACGGGCAAGTTCCATCAAACCCGCTGTTCCTGATGCATTATCGTCAGCGCCATTATGAATCATCGGAGTTTTGCCATGATACATTGAATTCGGTCCGCCCCAACCCAAATGGTCATAATGCGCCCCGATGACAATATATTCATCCTTTAAAATTGGATCAGTCCCTTCAATTAAACAGAAAATATTTGACGTTTCCTTTTTTATATCGACTAAATCAACTTGTATATGAATCTGGGCATTTGGCAATTCAAAACTTTTGGGTTTACGTGTTTTATTGATTTCGACTTCTGATGGATAAAGAGAATTATTTGGAAAATAAGATGCAATGCTTGTTCGCTTTGCTTGAATTGCTATGATTCCTGTATTTCTGTTTTCTCTTGAGCGTTCCAATGGTTCAAACACATTAGCGGAATCACCTTGAATCTTCACAAACACAATTCCTTTTGCACCGTGGTTCCGAGCATTCGTCGATTTATAACTGAAAGATGAGAACATTGCAAATTCGCCATTTTCTTTTGCACCATCAGGAGAATTAGAAAGAATGACAACAATTTTATCTTTAACGTTAATATTCTCATAATCATCATATTTCAAATCCTTTGCAGTTATTCCATAACCGACAAAGACAAGCGGTCCTTCAATAGTTCCATTTTCACTAAATGCCATTGGCATCCAATCTACGTTTGGTTTCCAGCTCCTTTGGACAGGTTTAATTTGTTCAATTGGTACGCCAGGTTTTGGAATAATAAGATTGAAATAGACATTATTCGATTTGCCCAATTCGCATCCTAATGGCATACTAAAAGGTTGCAAGTAATTACCATTAATGGGCTTCAGACCTAATGATTTATAATAGCTGAGAATATAATCCTTTGCTTTTACTATGCCTGGAGTTCCGGGAAATCGACCTTCGAGCTCATCACTTGCAAGATATTTAAGATGTTCTTGAATCCGCAAAGCTTGCTCATTAAGTTCTTCTTTTGCAGTTGAAAAACTATAAGAAGTGTGAGCAAAAATTAATATTAGCAGAAAGAGCAAATAACGATTTATCTTTTTCATTTTATTTTTTATCTAACTAACAAAATTAAGAAAATTATTATGAACATATTTATTTGTCTATGAATTTAGTATTTAGAAATGAAATTTGTGAGAGAAATTAAGTGACTAATAGAAAGGGGCAAGCATCAGCTATCAAGTTAGCCCGATAGTGGAAGTGGCAACGATAGGCGATAAGAGGTCAAATAAATATCACGCATTACAAGCGAAAGAGTTGCATACTCCGTTTAATATATAACATTTTCATAATTTTGAATAAATAAATATTTTAAGTTATGAATAATAATGAATTTAACTTTTATCCATCTCATTCGATTGAAAAAATAATTGAAAAAAATCGTAATGAGTTTAATATTAATGATTTAATTGCTTTAGTAAATGATCTGGAAATTAAGATTATTTATTTTCATTATTTTGGAATTGATAGCAAAGTTCGCACACTTCATATTCCAATCAAAAGTAAATCCCAATTGCAACATACCTTACAGGATGGCGAACGCGTTGATGGTTCCTCATTATTCAAAGGATTAGTGCAGAGTGGGAAGTCTGACTTATACGTAGTCCCAATTTATAGCACCGCATTTCTGAATCCATTTGATGAAAGCAAAAAGACATTGCATTTTATTTGCAGATTTTTCGATAAAGATGGAAATATGCCAAATTTTGCACCTGATAATGTGTTGCTCTTTTTATCCCAAAAATTGAAAGATTTAACTGGTCTCGAACTTTACGCCCATCCCGAATTAGAATATTATTTGATTAATGAATCTTCTCATTCTTGTTATAGAAATTTAGCACAATCAGGATACCAAGCAAGTTCCCCATATATTGAAAATGAGGACCTGCTTGACGAAATGGCACTTGCAATCACTAATTCACTTGGTAATCTGAAATATGCTCACTATGAAGTTGGAATTATTGAACAGATTGAAAGCGAATATCCTGAACTGAATCATAGACGTGCCGAACAAATGGAAATCGAATTGGGGCTATCACCAATTGAGAAAACCGCTTATGAAACCAATCTTGGAATGTGGATTGTGCGTTCAATCGCAAATAAGCATAAAGCGCATGCAACATTTTATCCAAAATTAGAAGTTGGGCATGCAGGCAGTGGCTTGCATTTCCACCTTGCATTGATGAAAGATGGACGAAATGTTATGACCGAAAAGGAGGGTTCGCTATCCGAAGATGCTAAATTGCTTATTGGGGGTTTGCTAAAATATGGCAAGAGCCTTACTGCTTTTGGAAATTCAGTAATCGGTTCATATTTGAGACTTGTTCCCAACCAAGAAGCACCTACAAAAGTTTGTTGGAGCGAGCAAAACCGTAATGCAATGATTCGTGTTCCATTGGCTTGGGCAAATCTCTCTGCCCTTGCACATAGAATTAATCCACACGACAACGAATCGTCTGATACAAATGATAAAGTTAGCTATCAAACTGTTGAGATACGGACACCCGATGGGAGTGCCAACGTTTCTCTTTTGCTTGCGGGTATTACAAAAGCAGTGTGTTGGGCATTTAAAAATAAAAAAGAAGCACTTGCTTTATGCGAAAAATATCATCTTGATGGCACTTTATTTGACCAATACGATGCAATTGCAGATTCTTGTGAGGAGTCAGCAAGTGCATTATTAAATGAGATTGATTTATATCTGAGCGAAGGAGATTTCCAAAGACCTATGCTCGAACGTGTAGCCAACTCTTTGAAAAATGAAAAAGATAAATATAAGAATCAATTTATTGAAACTCTTCCGCAAGATGAGAGAAATTTCTACCTTAGAAAAATTATCCATAAAGATTTAATCGAAAAAAATATTTAATTTTAGTAAATTTGTAAATTTTATCAGACTATATTCTGAAATATTTGTTATTTAAGATTTTAATATGGAACCAAAAACCATTGCAGATAGACAACTTTGGGCGTTAATACTCGGGGTTTCGAGCGGATTCGGCAAAGAAACAGCACTCGAGTTAGCCAAAAATGGGTATAATATTTATGGTGTGCATCTTGACACAGGCGAAAATAAAGCAAAGACTGAACAATTTAGACAAGTCCTTGAAACTATTGGCGTCCAAGCCAAATTTTTCAATACAAATGCCGCAAGCGATGAAAGCCGTAAGGAAATTATTAATGAGATAAAGAAAAATCAGGAATCTGACCCTCACCATATACTTCGCGTTGTGTTGCATTCCCTTGCTTTTGGAGCAATTGGACCATTTTTCGATAATGAGAAAGAAAAAATGCTCAATAAAAAGCAAATTGAAATGACAATGGACGTAATGGCGAATTCACTTATTTATTGGGTTCAGGACCTAATTAAAGAAGGGTTGCTTGCAGAGAACTCTCGGATATTTGCGATGACCAGCATTGGTTCAATAAGAGCAATGCCAAATTATGGTGCAATATCAGCAGCCAAAGCAGCTCTCGAAGCATATATTCGACAAATTGCAGTGGAACTTGCCCCATTAAAAATTACAGCCAATTCGATTATGGCGGGTTTAACAGATACTCCTGCTGCTGCAAAGATTCCCGGATTTCCTAATATGTTGAAATATGCTCGCGAACATAATCCTTTCCATAGGAATACTGTCCCACTTGATGTTGCAAAAGCAATTTCTTTGCTTGCAGATGAGAAATTTTATTGGATAACAGGCGGGACTATCAAGGTTGATGGTGGCGAAAGCATCCTGAATTTTATAGAAACAATGCAATAAAAATTACAAAAATATATGCTTGATTTAACTTTTACAGAAGAACAGATTTTACTTCGCGATATGGTTCGCGATTTTGCTAATAATGAATTGAAACCAATAGCAGCCGAAATTGACGATAAAGAAGAAATTCCACCAGAGATTATCAAAAAAATTGGTGAATTGGGATTATTCGGAGCTGCTTTTCCTTCCGAATATGGCGGTAGCGATTTCGGAGAAACAGGATATATAATTGTCCAAGAAGAAATTGCTCGTGCTTGCTTATCCACAGCAACGCTTATTGGTGCTCATTCGTCTATTGGTATGAATTCTATCTTTCTCGGTGGCGATGAAGAAATGAAAATGCGTCTTATGCCATCACTTTGCAGCGGTGAGAAAATTTGCGCATTCGGTTTGACCGAGCAAGGAGCTGGTTCTGATGCTTTCAACCTCAAAACAAATGCAGTTCAAGATGGTAATTATTGGATTCTGAATGGCGAAAAGCAATGGATTACAAATGGTCCAATCGCGGACATCATTGCAGTTTATGCACGAACAAAACGCGGTATCACAGCATTTGTTGTCGAAAAAGAGATGGAAGGTTTTTCTCACGGCGCCCCTGAAAGAAAATTAGGCATTCGTGGGAGCAAGACATCTACTTTGAAATTTGAAAATGTTCGTATTCCAAAAGAAAATATGATAGGCAAAGAAGGTTCGGGCTTTCCAATTGCAATGCATGTGCTAAATATGGGACGATTGGGATTGGGTGCACCTTGTCTTGGTGCAATGAAAGAGCTACTGGAAATGAGCACAACTTTTGCAAAGAATCGCTATCAGTTCGGAGAACCAATCTCACATTTTCAAGCGGTGCAATTTATGCTTGCTGAAATGGCGACTCTTGTATATACACTTGAATCAATGTTGTATCGAACCGCAGCACTTTGCGATGCAGGGAAACTTACTTCCGTCCAATCAGGAATGGTTAAGCTCTATGCTTCTGAATCGTTTGATAGAGTTAGCGATTTGGCAATGCAGGTGCATGGTGGTATGGGATTTTCTCGCGAATTACCAATCGAAAGATATTATAGAGATTCGAGAATTAATCGCATTTTTGAAGGGACAAATGAAATACAAAAGATGGTCATTGCCAAAGATGTAATTCGCTTCAATGGAAAATTATTTGAAAATCATTGATTTAAATGATTGCTAATTTTAATTATTTACTTAATTTTGTATTCTTTAAAATTGAAATATAGATAAAAAATGAATTATACAGGTCCAAAAGTTAAAATCTCCCGAAAAATCGGGATTAATATTACACCAAAAGCAGGTAAAATTACTAGTCATAAAGCCTATCCACCTGGACAATTTGGTGCAAAAGGAAAACGCTCCAAGCAATCTGATTATGGTCGCCAATTAATCGAAAAGCAAAGATTACGCCTTCAATATAACTTGTCTGAAAAGCAGATGCGCAATTATTACGAGAAAGCTGCAAAGATGACAGGAAATACCGAAGAATTTATTTTACAATTACTCGAAACACGCTTGGATTCGATTTTATTCCGCTCAGGAATTGCTCGCTCATTATATCAAGCAAAGCAACTCATTTCTCATGGACATGTTACAATTAATGGCAAGAAGGTCGATATTTCGTCTTACCAACTGAAAGTAAATGATGTAATTGCTGTCAAGAAAAAACTTCACAACTCAGATTTTTTGCAGGATAATGTTAGGAATTCGCAACCAACTGCCTATATCGAAGTTTCTAAAGCAGATTTCAGCGCCAAATTGCTTTATGTTCCTGCTCCGAGTGAAATCCCTGTGCAATGCAATACTGCTCTTGTGATTGAGTACTATTCAAGATAAAATTAACGAGATTGATTATTTCTCAAAAATCACAAATACATAAAAAAAAGACGCAATTGAATTGCGTTTTTTTATTACTGCGTGCTCGAAATTGATATAAGTTTGTGTCACTATATTCCTAATGAACACAGCAATTACCATTTACCTGTAATCCACAATTTTAATCGTTTGAAAATGAACGTAATAATCAATTTTTTATAATGATTCCAACCACTTATCAAAACCGTCGAACTGGTTATTATTTTTAGGAATTTGTCTTTTCACAATTGAAATTGCAACTACAATATCGCCTAATCACAGAACATAATAATATAAGAAATAAATTTTATAGATGTTTTTTGGAAGAAATCATTGACATTGCATTTGAAAAATGTTGCATAATTTTCAATTTATTTTATTAATTTGCAATTGAGGGGGAAACAAAAAATACAAAATTGAAAATCACGATTTTATTCAGGAATTGGTTTCTGCGCAATCGCTGGAAATTACTGATTAGTATTGGTATTACAGTTGCGATTATTGTATTTTGGATCAATAATGTAAATTATGTAAATAGTTTAATACTGCTAAATTATCGAACAGAAGTGCAATTGCGAGATTTGCGTGCTCAAAATGAAAATTTAAGAAGGACAATCAATCAATTGGAGAATCCCGAAAGAATAATAGGAATTGCAGAAAGAAATTTGGGAATGATACTCAATGATGAAGCTCCTTTAATATTAAATTCCAATGAGAATGAAAAAGAAAGATAACCCACCACTACCATATAAAAACTTAAAGATATGGCGAATCTTTGCAATCTTAATTATTTTTAGCTTTATCTCAATTCTTCTTGTGGTGAGACTGTTTCAGGTGCAAATATTGAAGCATAAAGATTATGAAAGTATGGCTGCAAATATTCAATTAACCAAAATAGAAAACAAAGCAAATCGCGGGAAAATTTATGATAGAAATGAAAATTTGCTCGCCACAAATATGAAAAGCTTGACTATAGCACTCGATCCTCAAGCAGTAGCTCTGATTAAAGATCCTGCTGAAATTAAAAAATTGAGACAATTCATTCTTTATATAAATAAAATTACAGGAATACCCGCCACAAAAATCAATAATATTTTAAAGACTTCAAAATCGCGATATGTCATACTTGCAAAGGATTTGAATATTCAATATAAAGATGAATTAAAAAAGAATCAAGTCTATGGCATAATTATCGAAGAAAATGTAGCTCGAATTTATCCGAATAACAATTTAGCTTCGCATTTAATTGGTTTCGTCAATTCCGAAGGGAATGGCATTAGCGGGCTGGAACTGCAATTCGATACCCTTCTATTAGGTAAGTCGGGATATTTCATACTTAAACGTGATATTCATAGCGAATTGCATGCAGGAGCGGAATTGCCCAACATTGAACCTGTCGATGGCAAAAATATCGCGCTTACTCTTGATGCGAAATTACAGAGTATCGTCGAATATGAACTTGCGAAAGGAATTGAATCCACTCAATCAGATGCAGGTAGTGTGATAATTATGAACCCAAACACAGGCGAAGTGCTTGCAATGGCTTCTGCTCCGTCATTTAATCCAAATATACCAAGCCAGAGAATATCAGAAGTCGTTAGAAATCGTGCCATCACTGATGAATATGAGCCGGGCTCTACATTCAAATTAGTCACTGCTGCTGCAGCCCTTGAAGAAAAAATTGTGTTTCCCGAACAAAAATTCTCAGGTATGAATGGCGCTTATAAAGTTGGTAGTAGCGTAATCTCTGATGTGCATCCGCTCGGCATTGTCTCATTTCGAGAAGCAACTTGGCATTCGAGCAATGTCGTATTTTCGCAAGTCGCTGCAAAAATTCCGCATAATACATTTTATAAATATATACGAGATTTCGGATTCGCTTTGCTCACAGATATTGAACTTCCGGGTGAAGCAAGAGGGCGAATTCCAACACCAACAGAGATGAACTCGGTTTTGCAAAGATGGGTGGGATTTGGTTATGGTATATCTGCAACTCCATTGCAAATGCTCTGCGCTTATTGCGTCCCTGCAAATGGTGGCAATTTAATTAAACCCTACATTATCAAATCAATATACGATGACGATGGCAATATACTTTATCAAGGCAAACCGAAAATAGTTCGGCGTGTGATTTCCAAAGAGACTTCCGACACATTAAAAGATTTATTCACAGGTATTGTTGAGAATGGAACAGGCAAGGCAGTTCGCATAAAAAATTTGAAAATTGCGGGAAAAACAGGAACAAGCCAGCAATTAGTGCGTGGAGTATATTCCAAATCGGAATATAATGCTTCATTTGTGGGATTTTTCCCCGTTGATAATCCTCAAATTGCTATAATTGTTGTATTGGATAATCCCAAAGGGAATTATTATGGCGGTTCGACTGCTGCTCCAATCTTTAGGAATATTGTTCTGCGGATTATAACATCAAGCGATATTCTTGCAAAATCTGCTATTCTCTCTTCGTCTGAGAAAGTGTCATCTCCATAGATTTCATTGTTAATTGCTTCTCTAAAAAAGTAATATCTTGTTCTAATTTTGAGATTTGCATTTGCAATGCTTTCTTTTGTTTTGTCAACTCTTCTATTAAATTATACGATGTATTGAGGCTATACTGGCTAGTGAACAATTTGCGGTTTAATTTGTCAATTTCTGATTGATTCTTTTGGATTAATTCTCTAATGGGAGGGGCAGAATTATTAATTTCCATTACAAAATATGTCTCTTGAACTTTTTCAATTGATATAACTTTAAGATTTACAATTTTGTTAATATTCTCTTGTTTTAAAGCATTTGATAATTCAAATGAATTAATTTCCTTTGCAAACAATTTTAAAAAATTAAGCTCAAACTGATTGGCAATTTCAGGTAAATTATCTTTGATAATTCTGAAGATAGTTGGTTTTTCAAAATCATCATACTTAAAAGGCAATATTTTGCGAGATGCTTCATTTGCGAAAATAATTTGCTTTCTACTAAACAATAAAATACCATAGTCTAATTCATTAATTATTTGCTTAAAAAAAATATTAAATAAATCGACTTCCATTATAATTCAAAAATATTTAGTAATTTAGAAAAAAATGCATACTTATGAAATACAAAATTACATTTTTTATTATTTGCATAATCACTTTTTCGTCTATTATTTTATCAAGTTGTATAAATATCAAAAGTGATTATCCTGAAATAACATATTATGAGCTTTCTGTTCCAAAAACAGACAAAAGCAAGAACAAAATCCACAACACGCTGATGATACGAGATTTTAAAGCTCCTTTTCTGTCATCACCACGAATTTTTATGGTGGAGAATGCTTCGGGAGAATCCGAGAAATTATTTTATTATAGATGGGCAAATAATTTTGATGTGTTATTCAATGGCGTTTTGCTTAATTATCTAAGCAATAGTGAAGCATTTCTTGGAGGTGTTGTAACTGCGAGCTCAAGTCTGATTCCTGCGTATACTTTGGAAGGTGAAATTACAAATCTGCACATTTATAATGATAAAGAAAAAAATAAAAGTTATGCAGAATTATCTATAAAAGTCAATTTGCTCGGTTATACGCCTAACGATTCTATTCAATTTCAATTATTTTACACGAATGTTTATCATAAAAGAGTTATGCGAGAAATGAGCGACCCAACAACAATTGCGCCTGCTGTGAATAAGGCTGTAAGTGAGATCTGCTCCGAGATGCTTACTGATATTACTGATGCAATTCTGAAAAGAGAGAAGATTACTAATTGATTTTGAAGGTCATTTG